>NZ_JASHKS010000019.1:0-80225 GCF_030056835.1 Rhodococcus sp. IEGM 1372
TGCAGTAACCCTCCATAGCTTCTCGAATGACTCACCAGAAGCTTGGCAAAGAGGGAAATCGGCCCGCTACCCAACTATTCGTAACTCTTCACTTGAAGCTAGATATCGATAGACAATGCTACGGAGTGCAGAGTCGCCGGACCGCTGCTTCGATTTTCGACGCCCGACGCTGGTGTTCGGCGTCGTCGACGGGTCCGCAGTCGCTGCCGGGCGCGGTCATCCAGGCGGAGGTGATGCCGAAGATCATGGTGAACAGGTCGTCGACGGTGAAGGTGTCGGAGATCAGTCCGTTCTGCTGCGCGGCCGCCATGGCGTTTCGTCGCTCGGCGATCACCGCATGGATGTCGTCGGCACCGGCGACCGCCGTGCCGCCTTGAAGCTGCGTCCACAGCAGCAGTCGGTGCTCCTGCGGATTCGCGTCGAGGTGCAGATACTCGCGCGCGGCGTATCCCCCGAGATCGTCGACGGTGAAGGGAACCGACTCCAGGAAGCGCGCGAATCCGTCTTCCACGACGGCCCGGAACAGTGCTTCCTTGTCTCCGAAGTATGCGTACAGGCGTTCCTTGCTCGCCTTGGCCGAGACCGCGATGCGGTCGACCCGTGCGCCGGCCAGGCCGTGCTCGGAGAATTCTGCGCGGGCAGCGACGACGATGCGGGCGCGGGTGGCGCTTGCGTCAGGCTTCATGGCGGCCACCCTACCGCCAACCAACTAGTTCGTTTGACAGCCGGTCCATCGTCGCTTACCTTTTCGGTCGGGACATTTTTCGTGCCCAGAGAATCAACGAGTACGAGTGGGGTAGAAACATGTCGCAGGTCTCCGAACACGGGGCGCTGGCCGAGAATCCGAATTACGAACGCCGCTGGTTGGTGCTCTGCATCGTCGCCATCACGCAGCTCACGATCGTGTTGGACGGCACCATCGTCAACATCGCCCTGCCGCAGGCGCAGATCGACCTCGGCATCAGCGACACCAGCCGCACCTGGGTGATCACCGCATACGCGCTGGCGTTCGGCGCGCTGTTGCTGCTCGGTGGTCGAATCGCGGACTACTGGGGCCGCAAGCGCTCGTTCATCGTCGGCATGGCCGGCTTCGCCGTTGCCTCCGCCGTCGGCGGACTCGCCCAAGAGGGCTGGCAGCTGTTCATCGCACGCGCAGGTCAGGGCGTCTTCGCTGCACTGCTCGCACCCGCAGCGCTGGCCATCCTGACGGTAACGTTCACCGACACCAAGGAGCGCGCCAAGGCATTCGGCGTGTTCGGCGCGATCGCCGGTGGCGGCGCAGCCGTCGGACTGCTCCTCGGCGGAGTGCTCACCGAGTACGCGAACTGGCGCTGGTGCCTGCTCGTCAACATCCCCGTCGCCATCATTGCCATCGCCGCCGCAGTCCCGCTGGTCAAGGAGAGCAAGGCACACGGCGACACCCGCTACGACCTGCCCGGAGCGATCCTCGTCGCGCTCGGACTGGCCTCGCTGGTCTACGGCTTCACCGAAGCCGAGGACGGCTGGGCGACGGTACCCACCATCTCCTTCATCGCTCTCGGCCTCGCGCTGCTCGCCGCGTTCGTCGTGGTCGAATCCAAGTCCGCCAACCCGCTGCTCCCCCTGAGCGTTCTGCTCGACCGCGACCGCGGTGCCGCATACATCGGGTCGGCCGTCATCGGTGCAGCACTGCTCGGTGGCACGTTGTATCTGACCTTCTACTTCCAGATCGTGCTCCAGATGAGCCCGGTCATCGCCGGTGTCGCGTCGCTGCCCATGACCGGCGGAATCCTGATCACCGCCGCGATCGCCTCGGCACTCGTACCGAAGATCGGGCCCAAGCCGATGATGGCCGTCGGCCCCGTCGTCTCGGCGATCGGCCTGCTGCTGCTCACGCAGATCGGCGTCGACACCTCGTACTGGACGCACGTGCTCCCCGGAGTCGTACTGCTCGGGCTCGGTCTCGGCCTGCTGATGGTGCCGATGCAGAACGTCGCTCTCATCGGCGTCCCCGATCACGATGCGGGTGCCGCATCCGCGCTGATCAACGCGACGCTTCAGGTCGGCGGCGCACTCGGCGCAGCGGTGTTCACCACGGTGTACACCTCGTCGAAGACGACGTTCCTCGCCGAGAACCCGGCACCGACGCCGCCCGCAGGAGTTCCTGCGGAGGCTCTTGCCGGCCAGGAAATCCCCAGCGACGAGATGCTGGCCGCGCTACCGGAACCGATCCGCAACTTCGTGCTCGCCACCATCGATCACGCTTTCGCAGCCGAGGTGTCGGGCTACGCGTGGGCCTTCGGAACCGCCGCGATCCTGGTCGCGTTGGTGTGCCCGGTCGTGCTGGTACTGGTCCGTGCCAAGAAGGACGACCTGCCAGTCGGGGACACTCCGGTCCACATCGGCTAGCGCATACGAGAACAGAACCCCGCTGCTCGCCCGTCGAGCAGCGGGGTTTTTCGTTGTGGTGACCGTCAAGCCCGATCGGGGTCGATCGCCTCGGCCTGCGCCGTGAGCAGCATGTGCAGCAACTCGGGAGGCAGAGCCATGGGCGGCAGCGCGCCGAGAGCGATGGAGTTCTCCGCCTCGCCGCCCAGCTCGACCACCTCGTCGTGCAGGCTTTCCATCTTCTCGTCGAGCTTGTTGGCGCTCTCGGCCGCCTCGGTCAGCTCCGCCAACAGAGTCTCCGGAATCTGCCCGCGATACTTGTAGAAGATCTTGTGCTCGAGGCTCGCCCAGAAATCCATCGCGATGGTTCTGATCTGCAGTTCGACGAGGACCGGCTGGACGCGATCGGACATGAACACCGGAATCTCGACGATCAGATGCAAGCTCTTGTAGCCGTTGGCTTTCGGGTTCGCGATGTAGTCCTTGATCTCGACGACGCGCACGTCGCTCTGACTGCTGAGCATGTCGGCGATGCGGTAGGTGTCGGAGATGAAGCTGCAGGTGATGCGCACTCCGGCGACGTCGAAGATGTTCTCGCGAATCGCATCGAGAGTCAGGGCGCACTTCTTCCGCTGCGCCTTCTCGAAAATGCTCTCCGGAGTCTTCAACCTCGACGAGACGTGCTCGATGGGGCTGTACCGGTGAATGTGGGTGAATTCCTGCTTCAAGATGTTGATCTTCGTGATCAGCTCGTCGATCCCGAACTTGTAGCTCATCATGAATCGCGTGAAATCTTGTCTCAGTTGACCCAGATCGACGACGGGCTCACTGTTGTTCATACCGTCGATTGTCCACGACGGGCGACTGTGTTCGCGCAGCGCGGGAATCGAAGCTGGCGTCACTGCACGAGTTGCGTAGCTCCGGCGTGAACAGCACGACGCCACAGCGTTCGCACTGATGGGTGCGGTGATGTCCGCGGTCGCACGAACAGGCCCGTGAACCCACCAATACCGAACCGGCGACGAGTGGATGGCCGTTGGTGCAGCGAGAAGGCGCTCGTTCTGCCCACCGATCGCCGACGCGATAGAGCGATCCGGCAACCGGGTCGGTGTCGCGCTCGTCGGATGCCATCGCGCGCAACCGCCTTCGACACTGTCTACCGTCCGATATGGACCGCCCGAAGTGGCTCCGCTGGCCGCATCGCCAACTTCGGGGGCCCGCTCAGACTAACAGAAATCGAACGTGTGTTCTAACTCGTAGGTCAAAACCACGTCTTGCGGCCACCGACTGCGCGCCCCATCGAACCGAGCAACGTCAGAACCGCGCCGACGACGACAAGAATGATGCCGATGGTCGTCAAGATCGAGATGCCGGCGAAATAGCCGATGAGGGCGAGGATGATTCCGAGAACGATCATGACTACTCCTGGTGCCACTGTGAGCCCGCTACCGACGAATTGCCGATGGGACCGAACCTACTCGGGCGCGTGGACGATTGCTCACAATTGTCGCTATTTTCCGGCGTCCACTTTCGCGGCGAGAAACGCCTCGGGGTCGATGAGATCCGCCTGCCCGACGATCGATCCCAGGTCAGCGATACGTTCGATACCGGTCAGCACCATCTCTTCTTCGACCGTGCCCTCGGCGTAGCCGTAGTAGCAGGTCGACGTCGTGTGGTTGTGGTCCTTGTCTATTCGGTTGGCCCGGCCCTCGATCTGCCGAATGTCGATGGGCGTCCACCGGGGATCGTGAATCAGCGTCACGCGTGGTGCGAGGGTGGAGACCGTGCCCTCCGGGAGCAGTAATTCGTTGGTGTGCAGGTTGATCGCACTGGTGGTTGTCGAGACGATGACCGACGCGTCGCCGGTTTGAAAGCGTCTGATCGACGCCTCCTGATCCGGGCTGCTCATACTCCCGTCGACGACCGCGACCTCGAGGCCCTCGTCCCGAAGCGTCTGCGCCAACGCCGCTACCGACTCGCGGTAGAACATCGAGACGAACACCTGATTGCCGGCCTTGACCCAGGTGCGCACCTGGTCGGCGGACGCGGGAATGCGTAGGTACGAACACTTCTGGCGGAATCGCAGGGTCGCGGCGCGGGTGCTCGGGTTCTTCTGCAGCACGCGCTTGCCGCCGACGGCCTTCCAGATCGGTAGCCCGACTTCCTTGCGGTAGTCCACCCACGCCGAGTTGTACAGCCGCTTCTGCGCGGCGGTGAGTTCCTGGCCGAGCGGCTCGCGTGGGGTCGGCGGTGAGGGACGCGAAATCGACCACGGCACAGCACCTCCCGACAGCCACCCATGTACGGACGCGATATCGCGGGCGCGTCGGGCCGCGTCCTCGGGCTCCCACCGCCACGTCGTCAATCCCGTCGTCGCCTTGCCTGCCTTGACGGCGAACCCCGATTCGATGAGGAACTCGGCCCACTTCATCGTCACCGCATAGCCGAGATACTCGTCGTCGCCGAGGATCTCGACCCCGCGGCTGCGCTCGACGGCCCGTGCCATGTAGGCGAAGTGCAGCGGCTGATAGCCGGGAGTTGCAGACATCCACACCACCGAGCGCGCCGCCTCCTGATACCGCCAGAGGATCTGCGACTGCTGCGATTCGATGTTCATCAGCGCATGCGATTCGTCGGCGATCACCACGTCCATGTCGAACCGAAGCTCGCCGAGCGAGATGGTCCGCTTGTTCTGTGTCCGTTTGCGTTTGCCCAGGTCGGTCTCGGGCGGAACGGACAGGAGCTTCTTCGTCGACTGGTACGTGATCAGCAGCCAGCGCTTGCGCTCGGACGGTTCGATGTCGGCCTCGCTGTCGGCGATGGTGCGCCGCCATCCCGGCAATGCGCCCTTGGGTGCGACCACCAGCACCGTGCCGATCTCGGCCGCCGACATCTGCCGAACGGCCTCGCACACCGCCAACGTCTTGCCCAGACCCGTCGAATCCATCTGCGCGAAGTACGGGAATCCCGCGTCGAGGGCGGCGAGATGGCGTCGAACGGATTCGAGTTGGGTCTCACGCGGCTGCATCGCGCGCTCCCGCACCATCTCGTCCCGCCAGTTCTCGTTGGCATCGTCCTCGAGCCACCGTTGCAGGCTGTACGGCATCGACTCGTACGGCTGCAGATACTCGGGCAATTCGGTGCCGTAGTACGCGAACACCCGCGGTCCGGGATACCAGCGCGCCCCGGCAGCGCCCGCCGCCGACCGATCCTCGAACGGCACGTCCAACACCCAGACGCGCTCACCGGGATCGGGCACCCGCAGATCGGGGGCAGCAGTCTTGCGAGGCGACGTCTTGCGCGGGGCGGCTCTCTTCCGCGGTGCCGCTTTCTTTGCTGCTGCTTTCTTGGGAGCGGGCTCACCGTTCTTCGCGGCCGCGAACTTTCGCGCAGCGGCGCTCTGCCCGGCCTTGACGGTGCGGGCAGTGGTGGATCGGGCTGTGCGTCTACGAGGTGGCATCGGATCCAGTCTGTCGTACGGTGTGCACGAACACCGTAAAGGAGCCCTGTGACATACACGAACGACCCGCGCGCCGTAGTTCTCGTCCACGATCAGGATCCGACTCTGGCGCGACGCGACATCGGCACTCTCGACGCCGAATTACGCACCAGGGGTTTCCAGTTGGAGGTGCACTCCTTCGATCACAGCCCCGACGTTCCGCCGCCGCCACTGTCTCACGCGCAGTTGATGGTGGTCATGGGCTCGCCCGACGCCGCCTACGACGACACGCTGACGTGGCTCGCGCCCGAGATCGTCTACCTGCAGGACGCCATCGACGCGCAGGTCCCGATCCTGGGTGTGTGCTTCGGCGGGCAGTTGCTAGCGCGAGTGCTCGGCGGGTCGGTCCGCAAGTCCGAGCATCCCGAGTACGGATTCGTCGACATCGACACCTCCGATCCCGAGCTCATCGGCCCCGGCCCGTGGATGGAATTCCACGGCGACACCTTCACCGCGCCGCCGCAGGCCACGGTGATCGCGCGCAACGAGGCCGCGCAGCAGGCCTTCGTATGCGGACCGCACCTGGGGCTGCAGTTCCACCCCGAAATCGACCTCGACACCTACGACGCGTGGGCCGCCGCGTGGGACCGCGACGGCGTCGAACATGCGGTGGACACCCGCGAAATCCGCCGGGCCATCGCGGAGGCCGAAGCCGCAGCTCGGTCGCGCTGCTCGGCGCTGCTCGACGCATTTCTCGCCCGATCCTCGGCGGTGCCCCGGTAGGGTCGAACGATGACCGAGGCCAGGCCCAGCAACTTCAGCGATCACCAACTCGGCATCTACGCCGCCGGAATGTTCGCCCAGCAGACACCGCCGATCACCACCAACCTGGCGAGGCTGGAGGACCAGGCTGCCGAGAAGCTCTCGCCCGAGGCATTGGGCTACATCGTCGCCAGCGCGGGCAGCGGCTCGACGGCACGGGCGAACCGAGCGGCCTTCGACAAGTGGGCCATCGCCCCCAGGATGCTTCGGAGTTCGGCTGCTCGTGATCATTCGTGCACCGTGCTCGGCACCGAGATGCCGGCCCCGCTGATGATCGCTCCCGTGGGCATTCAGACGCTCGCGCACCCCGACGGCGAGCTCGCCACCGTTCGCGCAGCCGCGGAACTCGGTGTGCCATACATCCATTCGACACAGGCCTCGCATTCGTTCGAGCAGATCGCGGAGGCAGGGGGCGACGCTCCCCGCTGGTACCAGCTGTACTGGCCGACGGACGAATCGGTGCTGCTGAGCTTCCTGCAGCGCGCGAAGGAGTCCGGATTCACCACCCTGGTGCTGACCCTCGACACGACCTTGCTGGGCTGGCGGCCCGCCGATCTGGACCGCGGTTACCTGCCGTTCCTGGCCAACCTGGGTATCGAGAACTACCTGACCGATCCGGCGTTCCAGGCCGGCCTGGGGCAGCCGGTCGAGGAGAATCCTGTTGCCGCCGCGATGCATTGGGCGCAGATGTTCCCCAACCCGGGTCTGTCGTGGAAGAACTTGGCGTTCCTGCGCGAGCACTGGAGCGGTCCGATCGTGCTCAAGGGAATCTGTACGGTGGGCGACGCGCGAGAGGCGGCCGCGCACGGAGTGGACGGCATCGTCGTCTCCAACCACGGTGGGCGTCAGATCGACGGGGCCAGGCCGTCACTCGACGCGTTGCCGTCCATCGTCGATGCCGTCGGAGACGATCTGACCATCCTGTTCGACTCCGGTGTGCGCACCGGGGCAGACATGGCCAAGGCGTTGGCGCTCGGGGCAGATGCGGTACTGCTGGGCCGACCCTTCCTGTACGGCCTCGCACTCGATGGTCAGGAGGGTGTTGCGCACGTATTACGTTGCCTGCTGGCCGAATTCGACCTGGTGACGAGCCTGTCCGGTCATACCGGCGCAGGCGAACTGGGCCGCGACTCGATCATGGAGTCCTGATGGAGTGGACGAAGCACGCCATCTGGTGGCACCTGTACCCGCTCGGCTTCACCGGTGCGCCGGTACACGGCTGGGACGGTGAATCTCAGGCGGATCTGCACCGGCTGAACAGAATCGAGAACTGGCTCGACTACGCACTCGAACTCGGCGCGTCGGGCATCGCCCTCGGTCCGATCTTCGAGTCCGAGAAGCACGGCTACGACACTGTCGACTATTTCCACATCGACGGCAGGCTCGGCACCGACGAGGACATCGACTCCCTGATCGCCGCGGCGCACTCCCGCGGCCTGACGATCATGTTCGACGGCGTCTTCAACCATGTGGCGCAGAGCTTTCCGAAGTTTCAGGAAGCGCTGACCGAGGGTGCGGACTCCGAGGCCGCGGGGTGGTTCCACCTCGATTGGTCCGGTGAAAAGCCGACGCATCGCAACTTCGAGGGCCACGACGAACTGGTCGCACTCGATCACGAGAGCCCGGATGTGCAGCAGTACGTCGTGGACGTCCTGTCGCACTGGCTCGAGCGAGGCGTCGACGCCTGGCGGCTGGACGCGGCCTATGCGGTATCGCCGCGTTTCTGGGCCGCGGTGTTGCCGAAGGTTCGGGAAAAGCACCCGGACGCTTACTTTCTCGGCGAGGTCATTCACGGCGACTACGACCGAATCGTCTCGGCCTCCACGCTGGACTCGGTCACTCAGTACGAGCTGTGGAAGGCCGTCTGGAGCGGTCTGAGCGAGCTCAACTTCTTCGAGCTCTCCCATGCGCTCGAGCGTCACAACGGCTGGCTCGACGCCTTCGTGCCCGCCACGTTCGTCGGAAATCACGACGTCAACCGCATCGCCAGCGTCATCGAGGACGAGCGACATCTGCTGCACGCCTTGGTGGTTCTGTTCACCGTGGGCGGTATGCCGATGATCTACTACGGCGACGAGCAGGCGTTTCGCGGAATCAAGGAGGATCGAGTCGGCGGTGACGACGAGGTGCGTCCGGAGTACCCCGACACGTCCGAGAATCTCGCTCCGTACGGTTGGCCGGTCTACCGAGTGCATCAGGAGCTGATCGCACTTCGGCGTCGCAATCCGTGGCTGTACTCCGCGCGCACCGAGACGCTCGAACTCACCAACACCGCACTGCTCTATCGCGCGCACGCCGACGGCGAATCGCTGACGGTCGCGCTCAACCTCGGTGACGACGCCATCGACTACCCGGTTCAAGGCGACGAGGTGCTCGCAGGCGAAGCGGATCTGCACGACGGGCGGGTGAGCGTCCCGCCGCACGGCTGGGCCGTGATCGGCTGAACGCGTGCATTCGGTTCCATTCGTCTCTCTAGCGTGAAAACAAGACACGGCGAGAAACCGCTACAGGTACAGTCGACCGCGACACGGGGTGCCCGTCAGGGCTGAGAACACACCCGTCGAACCTGATCTGGTTAGGACCAGCGAAGGGAATGTCGTGGCGTTGCGGTATTCCTGTTCCCTCGTGACGGTCCCGACCTCGAACGAGAGGCGAGGCGCATGAAATTCGACGAGCAGACAGTGTTGGTCACCGGCGGTGGACGCGGACTGGGAGCAGCGATCGCCGCGGCGTTCGCCGGCCAGGGTGCCCGAGTGGTGATCGACTACCGCAACAGCAGAGATGCCGCCGAAGCGCTGTCGAACCGACTCGGTGAGAACGCGATCGCGGTCCAGGGTGATGTCACCGACGACGCCGCGGTGGCCGCGCTGTTCGATACCGCGCGTGAGCATTTCGGCACCCCGATCACTACCGTCGTCAACAACGCGCTGGCCGATTTCTCGTTCGACGGAGACGCACGGCCCAAAGCCGACACGATCACCTGGGAGCGCTTCGACGCTCAACTGCGGGGCAGCGTCCGCGCGGCGTTGTTGACCACCCAGGCTGCACTGCCGGGCATGCGCGAGGCGGGGTTCGGACGAATCATCAACGTGGGCACCAATTTGTTCCAGAATCCGGTAGTCCCGTACCACGACTACACGGCCTCCAAGGCGGCGCTGCTCTCGCTGACCCGCACTCTGTCCGCCGATCTGGGCGCAGACAACATCACCGTCAACATGGTCTCGGGTGGACTGCTCCGCACCACCGACGCCAGCTCCGCGACCCCGGCCGAGGTGTTCGATTTCATCGCCGCCTCGACCCCGCTGCAACGCGTCACCACCCCCGAGGAATTCGCCGACGCTCTGCTGTTCTTCGCATCGCCGTGGGCGCGGTCGGTGACCGGCCAGAATCTCGTCGTCGACGGCGGACTGGTCAAGGACTGACATGCACCTCAACGCTTTTCTCTACGGTTGCGGCCACCACAGCGCGGCGTGGCGTCACCCCGATTCGCGAGTGGAGGACCTCGGCGACATCTCGTACTACGAGGAACTCGCGCAGCTCGCCGAGCGGGGCAAGTTCGACGCGGTGTTCTTCGCCGACGGTCATTCGGTACGCGACCCGGCCGGGGCAGGCACCTGGTTCCTCGAGCCGATCACCGCGCTGTCCGCCATGGCGCGGGCCACCACGCACATCGGCCTCGTCACCACGGTCTCGTCGACGTTCTACACCCCGTTCCACGCTGCACGCATGTTGGCGTCGCTCGATCACATCAGTGGCGGCCGTGCTGGTTGGAACGTCGTCACCTCCATGTTCGACGCCGAAGCACGCAACCACGGGATGGACGTCATCCCGGCTCGTGAGGAGCGATATGCCCGCGCCGAGGAGTTCGTGGATACGGCTCTGGCGCTGTGGGATTCGTGGGATGCCGACGCGTTGACGCTCGATCGAAGCAGGCACTACGCCGATCCGGCCAAGGTGCACTCGATCGACCACGACGGCAAACACTTTCGGGTCGACGGGCCGTTGACGGTGCCGCGGTCGCCGCAGGGGAGGCCGGTGCTGTTTCAGGCCGGCGCGTCGGGCCCGGGCCGGGATCTGGCCGCGAAGTACGCCGAGGCGATCTATGCCGTCGCCTACGATCTCGTTGCAGCGCAGAGCTATTACAACGACGTGAAGGCGAGAATCCGCCATGCGGGCCGCGACAGCGCGACAGTGGGGATCATGCCGGGTTTGGTGACGTACATCGGGTCGACCATGGACGAGGCTCGCCGCAAGAAGGCCGAACTCGATGAGCTGCTGCCCACGGAGCAGTCACTGGCGATGCTGTCGACGTTCACCGGACAGGACTGTGCTGCCTGGGAACTCGACGCGCCGGTACCGTCCCTGCCTCCGGCGGCCGAGTTCGCCGGACCGCAGGGTCGCTACGAGACGATCCTGCGGATCATCGAGAAGGACGCCCCGACTGTGCGGGAGTTGCTCGGCACCCTCGCCGCGGGCGGCGGCCACGCGACAATGATCGGCACGCCGGAATCGATTGCCGACGAGATGCAGTCGTGGATCGGCCGCGGTGCCGACGGCTTCAATCTGATGTGTCCGCGCTACCCGGACTCATTGGAGGACTTCGTCGATCAGGTGGTTCCGATCCTGCAGCGGCGCGGTATTTTTCGCGCCGACTACACCGCGTCGACGCTGCGCGGGCACCTGGCGGGGTGATTCGTGAACATCAGTCCAGCGAGGCGATGAATTCCCTCGTCAATCGTGCGATGTCGTCGGCATGGGAGATCGGCGACCAGTGTCCGGCCGGAATGTCGTTGCGCGTGAGGTTCTTCACCCACTTGCCGGTGTCGTCGTAGTGGTACGGACGCACTGCGACGTCCTCGGTGTTGACGATGAGGTGCACGGGGATGTCGATGTACCGCTCACGTGGATTGCCCAGGAGCGGAATGATGTTGGCCCGGTAGAGTTTGGTGCCGTTGGTGGCATCCGACCACAGTGTGGGGTTCTGGGTGACGAGCTTCGGATCGACGCCCGAGAACTCCTGGAGGAACGCCGGCCACCCCTTGGCGAACTGCCGCTTGATGCGCAACGTGGACAGGCCGGGGATGTGGAAGGTGACGGTGTACCACGACGCGCGTACCTGGGCGAGCACCTGTTTGATGCCGGTGAGGGTGGGTTTGCGCAGGCGCGACTGCGACCACTTGCCGAGGTGATCGAGGTTCGGCCCGGAAATCGATGTGTACGAACGAATTCGGTCCTTCGCCTGGGGCTGGGCTGCGGCCTCCCATACCTCGACGGCACCCCAGTCGTGGGCGAGTACATGGACTGGGGCGTCGGGGCTGACGGCATCGGCGACGGCATAGAAATCCGAGGCGAGCCGGGCCAGCTTGTACGCCGACTGCTCGGCGGGGACCGAGCTCTCGCCTGCGCCGCGGGAGTCGTAGCTGATCACCCGGAAGCGGTCCTCGAGCTGCGGCACGATGTGGCTCCACAGCTCATGAGTATCGGGCCAGCCGTGCACGAGGACGATGGGATCGCCGTCGGGATTGCCGCTCTCGAACACCGCCAGCCGGATGCCCTCGTTGATGACTGTCGTCTGAACCGCGTTGCTGCTCAACAGTTTTCCGTTCTATAGATCGAGTACGAGACGCCCGCTGCGTGCGCGCGAAACGCAGATGAGCATGTGATCGCGCTGCTCTTCCGGCGTCAGTCTGTTTTCCAGGTGCTCGGGCTCACCGGAGAGCACCCGGACCTTGCAGGTGCCGCAGAAGCCCTGCTGGCACGAGTACGCGACGTTGGGTTTCTGCTCCTTGACCGCCGTCAGCACGGAGGCGTCGGCGGCGACGTCGAGCACAGCGCCCGTGCTGATCAACTGCACCTCGAACGGAGTGCCGTCGAGAATCGGCGGCGGGCCGAATCGCTCGAAATGCAGTGCGGTGGAGGGGCACTGGCGAAAGTCGCGGCGGACTGCGTCGAGCATGGGGGTGGGGCCGCAGCAGTAGACGGCACCGCCTGCGGGTGCGCGCTCGAGCAATTCACCCTCGGTGGGGTACCCGTGCACGTCGTCGGTCCGGACGAACACCCGGTCCGATTCCCAGCTCTCGATCTCGTCGAGGAAGGGCATCGTGTCGCGTGATCGACCGCAGTACACGAATTGCCAGTCCATGCCGAGAATTCTTGCGGCGCGGACCATCGCGATGATGGGAGTGATCCCGATACCGCCGGCGATGAACAGTGCGCTGCCGTCGCCGACGAAAGGGAATCCGTTGCGGGGGCCACGGACGGTGACCTCGGTGCCGGGTTGCAGTCCGTGCATTTCGATGGATCCGCCTGCGCCGGTCGGGATTCGGCGCACCGCGATGCGATAGGAGCTGCGATCGGAGGGATTTCCGCACAGTGAGTACTGCCGGCGACGGCCCGAGGGCAGGTGCAGATCGAGATGACAGCCCGGATGCCAGATGGGCAGCTGTGCACCCGTCGGCGACGCAAGGGTGAGGGCTGCGACATCGTTGTCCTCGGCGACGATCTCGCGTTCGGTGACGACCAACTTCAACGCCGAATCGGGGTTGTGGCCGGCGACGGCGTCGTTGTACTCCGCTCCGGCCGCCGCCTGCATGTACCCGTTGAGAAACGTACCGAGCAGCTGCATCGAGCGATCAGGACGTCCGCGCCCGCGCAGGTCCGGCGGAGCATCCTTGGGGAGCAGCCGCGGGACGCGCCGTGAAGAGAGCTTCACCTCGCTGCAGCCTGAGCGGCAGGCGAGGACGCAAGGTACCGGACGGCCTGAGCTGTGGAGCCTTCCTGGCTGGGGTGGTACGACTTCTTGAGGTAGCGCGACATGCTGCGGCCGACGTGCGTCAGCGCGGGCAGGGTGCCGCGTTTGACCGACTTCCGCCACAGTGCCGAGCGCGGCTTGCGGACGGACTTCGGGGCCGACTGCAGCTCCGGGTCGTTCTTCATCAGGAAGATGATCCCGCGCATCCAGATGTAGGCCATCAACGGCACGACCACGACGAACGTGCGCAATCGGCGAACCTCGCGCTTGTCGAAGTATCGCAGCGTGTCGTAGGCGACCGAGCGGTGCTCTACTTCCTCGGCACCGTGCCAGCGCAGCAGATCGAGCATGGTGGGGTGGATGCCCGCGCGGTCGAGACCGTCGGCGTTGAGTACCCAGTCACCGAGAAATGCCGTCACGTGCTCGATCGCGGCGATCAGAGCCAAGCGCTCGACCAGATTGTTCTTCGATCGAAGGCTGGTCACCGAATCGGAGCCGAGGACCTTGCCGAAGGCCCACTCCATCTGGTCGGTGAACGGAGTCGGGTCGAGTCCTTTGGCCTGGAGATGCACGAGGACGCCGGTGTGGGCCTCGGCGTGTACGGCTTCCTGGCCGATGAAGCCGATGACGTCGTCGCGCAGCTTCTCGTCGTCGATGTACGGCAGGGCTTCCTTGAACGTGTCGACGAACCAGTGCTCGCCGGCGGGCAGCAGTAGATGCAGCACGTTGAGTACGTGCCTGGTGTACGGATCGCCCGGCACCCAGTGCATCGGCAGATCGCTCCAGTCGAACTTGACGTTTCTGGCTTGCAGCATCACTTCACCGGGATCCGATGCGACGATCTTCCGTTCGCTCATCGAGCCACCTCCTCCAAGTTCGCAGGTGTGGCCGATGCCACAGTGCGAGACTTAGTATAAACACCGGTAACACATAAAGGGAACCGTGACGGTATCCGATGAGACACTTCTGTCATGACCGACTCCTCCCCCGTGTCGACTCCCCCGAGTCGTATGCCCGTCACCTGGCCTGCTGAATGGCCAGTCGAAGTTCGGCGCATCGCCGATGCCACGAACGATGCGCTGGCTGCTGTCGCCTCGCAGGATTCGGTCGCGTTCGACGATGCCGTCGAATCGTTGGGCCGCTCGGACTCGGCGCAGGCCGGCCACGTGCATGCCGAAATGGTACGCACGTTGCTCGAAGAGGTATACAGCGATGGATTGACCGGCGAGAACGTCCAGGAGGTGCTCGGCCGAACCGTACGAGGAGCCGGCTGGCTGCCGAACCTGGACATCGCCGGATTCGTGGAGGTGCTCACCGGAGCGCTGGGGGTGTCCGACGTCGAAGAGCAGTCGCGAGTGAGGCCGCGTCCGGCGCACGCGTTGCTGGTGGTCGCAGACCTGCTCGCGGTGCGCCGTGGCCGAGCCGAGACCTATCTGCGACGCGCACTGGCCGAAGTGCAGCGCGCCGAGACGATCGAGATGCCCTAGGAAAGTCTTCGCCTGTCTTGCATACGCGCTAGACCGTCGAAGAAAGCGCTACCGATGCAGAATGTTCGCTCCGGCGATGACGGCTCGCACGGCCGACAGGTGTGCGTCGGTATCCATGCCCATCGACCATTCGCGGCGACCGTCGTGCTCGGTGAGGACGAAGGTGGCGGTCTCGTCGCCGATGATCTGCTGGTGGAACGAGAGGATCTCGATGCGGAATCCGGCGTCGTGGAGCATCGAGTTCAACGCCTCGATCGGTCCGTAAGTCGTTGCTGCACAGGAGATGATCGTGTCGCCGACGCCGAAGGTCGCGTCGAAAGCAGTCCTCCCGCCAGTCGCACTGTCGGCAGTCCATGACCCCAGTCGAAGAGGCCCGGTGCTGGGCGAGAAGCGGTCGGTGAAGTTCGTCCACGACATGTGTTGCCAGGTGATCTCGTCGCGCATCGTGCGCGGCAGGGCGCAACCGAAACGGGTGTGGAACGGATCTGTGGCGAGAGTGGAAGCAAATGCATTCATGAGGGTGGTCCTGGCGAATGTGAAGGGAGGACCGAGAGAGCACGACGACCCGCAGCGAGGGGTCGGTCCGAATCAGACCCCGCTACGGCGGCGTACTACGAGAATGCGCTTCACACCCCAGAAAGTAGTCCTCCGTCGCAGCCGTGCGCAAGTATCGAGTGAATACAGATCTCTAGGACACGAACTAGATGTCCGCATATATAGCACGATTCGTTGTAACTTTGGCCCCATGGACCCCGTGCGTAACCCCTACGCCCCCGGCGCCGGCCAGCGCCCACCCGAGCTCGCAGGCCGAAAGAAGCAGCTCGACGCCTTCGACGTCGTACTCGAACGCATCACCCGCGGCCGGCCGGAACGCAGCGTCGTTCTCACCGGGCTGCGAGGCGTCGGGAAGACGGTATTGCTCAACCAACTCCGATCCGCGGCCATCGCCCGCGGCTGGGGCACCGGCAAGATCGAGGCTCGGCCGGACCAGGAACTGCGTCGACCGCTGTCGTCTGCGCTGCACATGGCGGTCCGCGGGATTGCGGCATCGCATCGCGATCCCGAACGCGTCGACGAGTTCCTCGGCGTCCTCAAGGCCTTCGCCCTACGCGCCACCGCGGACAAGGGCATGCGGGAGCGGTGGCAGCCCGGCATCGACGTCCCGGCGAAGACCGGCCGCGCCGACTCCGGCGACATCGAGATCGACCTCGTGGAACTGCTGCTCGACGCCTCCGCGCTGGCCGGCGACGTGGGCGTGGGCATCGCCATCTTCATCGACGAGATGCAGGATCTGGGTGCCGCGGACATCTCCGCGTTGTGTGCGGCCTGTCACGAGCTCAGTCAGGACACCGCGCCGCTGATCATCGTCGGGGCCGGGCTGCCACACCTACCTGCGGTGTTGTCGGCGTCCAAGAGTTACTCCGAGCGCCTGTTCAGCTACCACCGGATCGGCCGACTCGAGCGAGCCGCAGCAGACCTGGCTCTGATCGCTCCGGCCGACCGCGAGGACGTCGAATTCACCCCCGACGCGCTCGACGCGCTGTATGCGGCCGCCGACGGCTACCCGTATTTCGTGCAGGCCTACGGCAAGGCGACGTGGGATCTAGCGGCCGACACCCCGATCACCGTCGAGGACGTACGCGTCGCTGCTCCGACGGCGGAGGAGGAATTGGCCGTCGGATTCTTCGGTTCTCGATACGAGCGTGCGACGCCTGCCGAGCGTGAATACATGCGTGCGATGGCCGAACTCTCGGTGGACGACGGCTCGGTGCCGACCTCGGCCGTGGCGACCGAACTGAAGCGCAAGCCGGCATCGCTGTCCCCGGCCCGCGACGGACTGATCAAGAAGGGTCTGATCTATTCGGCCGAGCGCGGCACCATCGCCTTCACGGTGCCGCATTTCGGTCGCTACCTGCGGGCACAGACCGACGAGCCTGCGGCGGTGTGAACTATCGGTACGCCTCAGCGCGCTCGACGCACAGTTGCTCGAGTTTCCGCACTGCCTTGGGGTCGGAGTGGTCGACGTTGACGAGCTCGGCGTCACCGTCGTAGAAGTCGATCAGTCGCTGATCCATCACCTTGCGCCACAGCGGCGGTACCAGCGCGCAGAAGATCATCACTGCATATCCGGCCGGTAGCTGCGGGGACTCGTCGACGGTGCGCAGTGCCTGGTAGCGGCGCACCGGATTCGCGTGATGGTCGCTGTGCCGTTGCAGGTGGTAGAGAAACAGGTTGCTCCACAAGTGGTCGCTGTTCCAGCTGTCGCGGTGGGTCGGTTTGCCGTATCGACCGCTTTTGCGCTTCTGCCGCAGCAGCCCGTAGTGCTCGAGGTAGTTGGCTGCCTCGTAGAGGACGATCGCGATCGCAGCCTGCAGGAACAGATACGGCACGGTCACCACACCGAAGACGGCGATCAGCACGCCGAACAGCACAACGCTCATGGCCGCGGCATTGAACAGGTTGTTTCGGTACGACCAGGGAGACAGGCCCTGGCGGGCGAGCCGTCGAGTCTCGAGCTCCCAGGCCGAGCGCAGGCCGTGCACGATCGTGCGCGGCAAAAACTTCCAGAACGACTCGCCGAACTTCGCCGACGCCGGATCCTCCGGGGTGGCGACGCGGAGGTGGTGGCCGTGATTGTGCTCGACGTAGAAGTGGCCGTACAGGGACTGTGCCAGTGTCACCTTCGACAGCCATCGCTCCAGACGCTCACGCTTGTGGCCCAGCTCGTGCGCGGCGTTGATGCCGACCCCACCGACGATGCCGACGGTGATGGCCAGGCCGATCCGCTCCGGAACTCCCAGCGGGCCGTGCGCCCAGAGATAGCAGGCCGCAACGAGACCCGCGTACTGCAACGGCAGGAACAGGTAGACGCACCAGCGGTAGTACGGATCCTTCTCCAGTGCGGCGATCGCCTCGTCCGGGGGATTGCTGCGGTCCACTCCGGCGAACCTGTCCACCAGTGGCAGTGCGACACCCATGATCATCAGGCCGAGGGTCCAGAACGCACCGGGGCCGAGAAGGGTCACCAGCCCCCAGGCCAGGAACGGGCTGAGAGGAATCGTCAGCCCCAGCGGCCACAGGTAGCGTTTGGGGTCGCGCCACCGCGGCGACGTGCTCGTGGCGGACTCATCACGCATTCTGGATTCTTCACTCCTGAGTCCTGGTCGGTGCCGTGCCCCGAGGTGCGGGGACAAACGGTAGTGGCGTGTCACAACTACATCGCCCGTTCCACCAGGATAGTTACCCAAGCAAATTTTGTAGGTTCTCCGATGGGCCGTCGAACGCCCCGCTGCCCTTGTACGGTGACCGGATGAAGCATGTCGAGTCGTCGTTCGTCGGAGTTCACGGAACCCGAATCGTCTACGACGTCTGGACCCCCGAGACCACGTCGACCGGGATTGTGGTGCTCGCCCACGGCCTGGCCGAGCATGCGGGTCGGTACCGGCACGTCATCGAACGGCTGGGCTCGCTCGGCCTCGTCGTCTACGCGCCCGACCACCGCGGACACGGCCGATCCGGTGGCAAACGGGTGTCACTGGACAAGTGGTCCGACTTCACCGACGACCTGCACACGCTGTTCGGCATCGCAGCTGCCGAGCATCCGAATCAGCGCACCTTCCTGCTCGGCCACAGCATGGGCGGTGCCATCGCACTGTCCTACGCCCTCGACCATCAGGCCGATCTCGACGGTCTGATGCTGTCCGGCCCTGCCGTCGTCCCCAGCGTCGGGCAACCGAAAGCGCTGGTGGCGGTCGGTAAGCTCCTCGGACGCTTCGTACCGGCCGCCCCGGTGCTCAAGCTAGATCCCACTCTCGTCTCTCGCGACAAGGACGTCGTCGACGCCTATGTCGCCGATCCGTTGGGTTACCACGGCAGCGTCTCGGCTGGTTTGGCCGCGGCGATGCTGGGCGTCGGGGATACGTTCCCTGCTCGCCTGCCGTCGCTGACCATTCCCGTGCTGCTCCAGCACGGGACGGCGGACCGTTTGGCCGACGTCTCGGGCAGCGAGCTCATCGCCGAACTCGCCGGATCCGACGACCTGACCCTGAAAACGTACGACGGGCTGTTCCACGAAGTGTTCAACGAACCGGAGAAGGAGCGCGTACTCGACGATCTCATCGACTGGCTGCGTCCACGTGTACACACCGGCGCTGTAAGTTCCTGACGGATCTTTTCGAAGAAGGGGTACGACCATGACCAGGCGAGCACTCGTATTGGGCGGCGGCGGAGTCGCAGGTATTGCGTGGCAGACGGGTGTCCTACTGGGATTGGCAGAAGCCGGAGCCGACGTCAGCGACGCCGAGATGTTGTTGGGGACCTCGGCCGGGTCCTCGGTCGCAGCCCAGATCTCGAGCGGAGCCGCCTTGACCGAGCTGTTCGCGCGGCAGGCAGACGAAGCAAAGCAGGACCACGAACCGCATGCCGACTCGACCATCGACGAACTGGTCTCCATGTTGGCTCGGGCTGCCCAGAACTCCGACGGCAGTGCCATCGACACGCGCAGGCGTATCGGCACCGAGGCGCTGTCGGCCTCGACGATCAGCGAGCGTGAGCGCAGGGCAATCATCGAGCGGCGGTTGCCGTCGCACTCCTGGCCGAACCGCGATTTGCGTATCGTCACGGTCGACGCGGTGAGCGGTCGTCATCGGGTTCTCGATCGTGGCTCGGGCGTTCAGCTGGTCGATGCGGTGGCCGCGAGCTGCGCCATCCCGGGAATGTGGCCACCGGTGACGATCGGTGATCATCGTTACGTCGACGGTGGTATCCGCGCCAGCGAAAACGCGGATCTGGCAGTCGGTTTCGAGAAGGTACTGGTGTTCAGGGTCGGTGCACTCGACCTGGAGCACGATCCGTTCGACATCGAACGGGAGCGGCTGATCAAGGGTGGCTCGAAGGTGGAAGTGATTGCCCCCGACGCAGATTCGGCGGCCGCGATCGGCCCCGATGCCACCGACATCGCGGTCCGATCGGCTGCGGCCGTCGCCGGACGAGCGCAGGGCAATGCCATCGCCGAGCGTATTGCCGAGTTCTGGGTCTAGCGAACCTCTCTAGCCGAACAGTGCGGCACCGTTGCCCCAGCACACTGCACGAACCCAGTCGTCTCCCAGGTCGAGTCGGCGCACCGCCTGCAGGGCATGCAGATACGGGTACGGGATGTTCGGATAGTCGCTGCCGAACAGAATGCGGTCCTGCAAATCGACCAGCCGGGGCAGTTCGTGTCTCGGAAACGGTGCGCTCGCCTCGGAGAAGTCGGTGAACGACATCGTGGTGTCGAGTCGCACGTTCCGGTAGCGATCGGCCAGATCGAGGAAGTCGCCGTACTCCGGCATGCCCATGTGCGCGATGATCAACGGGAGCTCTGGAAACCGTTGCAGCAGTGCTGCAATGGGCTCCGGGCCGGTATGGGTGCCGGGTGCCGGTCCGGATCCGCAGTGGATCACCACCGGTACCTGCGCGTCCGAGAGTGCGCCCCAGACGCCGTCGAGCAGCGGATCGTTCGGTGAATAGTTCCCGACCTGGATGTGCGACTTGAAGATTCGGGCACCGCTCGTCAACGCCTGCTCGACGTACTCGGTGGCACCGTCCTCGGGGTAGAAGGTGGCGGTGTGCAGGCAGTCGGGGGTGCGCGCCGCGAAATCTGCTGCCCAGGAATTGAGCCAGGCTGCCATCGCCGGCTTGTGCGGGTAGATCATCGACGTGAAGTGTCGGACTCCGAACCCCCGAATGACCTCGAGCCGTTGCTCTTCGGCGAACCGGTAGGAGATGGGCCAGACGCTGCCGGTCAGCGGCCCGGCGCTGTCGAAGTAACTCCACACCTTGTCCATCACGTTCTTCGGCATGAAGTGCGTGTGGACGTCGAACAGTCCGGGCAGCGACAGTTCGGTCCAGAAAGCGACGATGTGTTCGGTCTCGTCTGCGAGTGCGGCGTCGGACCGGGGTGGCTCAGTGTGCGACATGAGCGTCGAACCACTCGAGCGTCTTGCCCCAGGCGGCGGCGTCGGCGTCGAACACGGCGGGGCGGTCGTTGCAGTGGAATCCGTGCTTGCCGTGCTCGTAGCGGGTGATCTCCGTGTCGACCGTCGCCGTCGCGGTGATCTCGCGCAGCGTCTCGACTTCCTGGACGGGGATGCCCTCGTCCAGATCCCCGAAGAATCCGTGCCAGGGCGTCTGCAGTGCGTCGCCCACCGACGCCATTGCGGGGTAACCGAAGCGGCCCTTGGCGATTCCGCCGCCGTAGAACGTCGCTGCCGCACCGAGTTGCCGTCGAACAGCGGTGTGGAACGCGACGGTGCCGCCCATGCAGAAGCCGACGATCGCGATGGACGAGGGCTCGAATCCGAGCTCGGCGAGTGCACTCGCCGCCGCGTCCACGTCGGAGTCCACCTCGTCCGCCTGCAGCCGCCCGATTGCCGCCATCGCCGAATCCATGTCCGAGTACGACAACACGGTCACACCCTCCTGTCGGTGGAACAGGTGCGGTGCGACCGCGACCCAACCGGCGGCGGCGAGGCGGTTGCAGACGTCGACGATGTGATCGGTGACGCCGAAGGCTTCCTGGATGACGATGACGCCGCCGCGGGCATCCCCGTCGGGACGGACGACGGTGAGGGGAGTGGTGTTCATCCCACGATTGGAGCACACCACCAGGAGTGGAGCCTGCGGAACGACCCAGCAGGCAGGAGTGGATGCCGGTAGCGACGGCAAGTTCTGCAGTTTTGTACGGTGGCGTGCAGGGAACGATCCCGACCGAGAGGACAACTCATGCGCGCGGTACAGATCTCCAGCCTCGACGGACCCGACTCGGTGAGTGTGGTGGACATCGACGAGCCTGCTGCGCGCGACGGGTCGGTGGTCATCGAGGTCCATGCCGCCGGCGTCGCCTTTCCCGATGCGTTGCTCACTCGCGGGCTTTACCAGTACAAGCCCGAGTTGCCGTTCGTCCCCGGCAGCGAGATCGCCGGAATCGTTCGGTCGGCCCCGCTGGAGTCCGGCTTCTCCGCCGGTGACCGAGTAGCGGCCCTGACGGGACTGAGCGACGGTATGGCCGAGGTTGCCGTCGTATCCCCGGACACGGTGTTCGCGCTACCGGAGTCGGTGTCGCTTTCCGCAGGCGCCGGGCTGTTGTTCAACGACCTGACGGTGCACTTCGCGCTCCGGGAACGTGGCCGGTTGGCACCGGGCGAGACAGTTCTGGTGCACGGCGCAGCAGGGGGCATCGGAACCTCCGCGCTGCGAATGGCTCCGGTACTCGGCGCATCTCGCGTGATCGCTGTGGTGAGCTCGGAGACCAAGGCCGACATCGCACGATCCGCCGGAGCCACCGACGTCGTTCTCGTCGACGGCTGGAAGGACGCGGTGAAGGAACTGACCGGCGGCCGCGGCGTCGACGTCGTCGTGGATCCGGTGGGTGGTGACCGGTTCACCGACAGCATTCGCTCGCTCGCGCCCTCTGGCCGAATCCTGGTGCTGGGCTTCACCGGTGGTGAGATCCCGACGGTCAAGGTCAATCGACTGCTGCTCAACAACGTCGACGTCGTCGGCGTCGGCTGGGGTGCGTGGTGGATGACGCGGCCGGGCTACCTCGCCACTCAGTGGGCCGAGATCGAACCGCTCCTTGCCGACGGTTCTCTCGGTGCGCCGGAGCCGTCGGTGTTCCCGGCCGCCGATGCGGCTGCCGCCATCGCGTCACTGGAAAACCGTACTGCGGCAGGCAAAGTGGTGCTGGACTTCACCCACTGATGCTGGGTCGAGCTGCCGGGTCACTCCGGCAGTTCGACGCCTCGCGCCTCGGCCAGTGCCGCGATCTCGGCGGGAAAGACGTTCTTGAACACGAACGGGTCGGTACCCAGGGCCCAGTTCGGTGCCAGTTCGATGGCGTATCTCTCGAAGTAGCCGAGTTGCTTGGCCACCAGGATCAATTCCTCCGGGCTCGACGTCTTGTACTGCTTGCCCATGTTCACCAGCGCTCGAATGAAGTCCGCCAGGCTGAAGTGCGCGAGGGTTGCCGAGAGCATCGGAGCGAACACCGACTGTAGGATCGCCCCGACCTCGGCGTCCGAACCCATCTGCGGGGCAACGATTCCCAGCCGCTTGACGGTACCGGCCAGTCGGGTGAAGTCGCCGTCGATCACGGTTGCGTGAAACAGATCCAGCAGCAGTGCGCGCCACTGCTCGTCCACCTCGCCCATGACTCCGAAGTCGAGGAACGCCACCCTGCCGTCGTCGAGCACCCACACGTTGCCCGCATGCACGTCGCCGTGGAAGAGACCGTGCAGCACAAGGGCTTCCATCCAGACCTTGGCGGCGCGGCGGACGATGAGCTCGGACTGCTCTCCCGGCTCGTAGCGGTCGAGTGGGGAGCCGTGCATGCGCTCCATACAGATGACGCGCCCGCCGCAGTAGTCCAGGAACACCTCGGGCGCGGTGACGTGGGCGTTGTCGCCGAAGGTGCCGATGGCCGCGCGAAAGCTGGCCTGTCGCTTGGCTTCCACGGCGCTGTCGAGTTCGGCGAAGGTGGCGGCGTGCAGGTCGACGATGATCGCCGACGCGTTGGCCGTGGCGAAGAACGGAATGAACTTCTCGAGTCCGCGGGCGATGAGGTACGCGATACGAAGGTCGATCTTCATGCGGTGATAGATGCCTCGCCGCTGTACCTTCATGACCACTTCACGGCCGTCGTCACGGCGCACGCACAGATGCACCTGAGCGACCGAGGCGGACGAGAGTGGCACGTCGTCGAACGAGGAGAACAGGTCGTCGATTCCGCGGCCCAGATCGGCCTCGATCACCGCTCGCGCCTGCGACCCGGGAAACGGTGGCACCTCGTCGAGGCAGCGCAGGCAGGTGTCGGCGAGGACCTTGGGGAACAGCCCGGGCGAGGATCCCATCAGCTGCCCGACCTTGACGAAGGTGGGGCCGAGAACGAAGAAGGCGTCGACGACGGCCTCCGAGGCGTGCAGCGGCCACCCGCGCCGTGGAGCGAGCACCCAGCGGCCGACCGCGACGACTTGGAAGTACGCCAATACCGTGCCGATGACGATGAGTCGCAGCAGTTCTCGTATTCCGAACGTTTTCAGCTGGGGTGCGGGCTTGGGATTCATACGTGCACCCCCACCGGCACGCGCGCCGCCGAGGCTTCCAGGCGCGCCAACAGTCGATCGAACCGCGTCGCATCGTCCGAGGCGCGTGAGAGCACCAGTGCGCCCTGAATTCCGGCCACGATCTCCTCGGCCAGTTCGGCTGCCGATTCGCCGTGTCCCAGGCGGCTCAGTACCGGGGTGAGCGCGTCGATCCAGTGGGTGAAATGGGCTGCGACGCGGCCCGAGAACACAGCACGTTCGAGACCGAGTGTGAATGCGCCGAACAGGCACACCAGACGATTGGACCGGAAGTATCGCGCGGTCTGCTCGAACATCTCGTGCGTCGTCGACGCGGCATCGGTGCCGTGCCGCAACGGCTCGAACACGTTGTGGTGGAACCACTGCTCCACGTCGTCGAGGACGGCCTCGGCCATCTCCTGCTTTCCACGCGGAAAGTAGTGGTAGAGACTTCCTTTCCCCAGGCCGGTCTGTTTGCTGATGACCGCGAGGGAGGAACCGTCGAACCCATGGTCGCGGAACACCCCTGCGAGTATCGGCACCACGTCGTGGCGATCGCTCATGAGCCGGTACTGTACCAATCGGTACACGCCAGGTGTATCGGGGCTCCGGGAGTGGACGTGCAGCTGTGAAGAGAACCACCGTCCTGGCCGCCGGGGCCTTCCTCGTCGGTGGGGTGACCTATCTGGCCGCCGAAGCCGTCGCCGCACTCGGTTGGACGGACCGACCGTACAGCTACGCCCGCAACAACATCAGCGATCTCGGAATCCCCGACATCTCGCCGCTGCACGCGGTGATGAACACCGGTTTCGTCGTCGACGGCACCTTGTTCGTCCTGGCGGGGCTGGGCTTGTCGGTGCTCTTCGAGGGCCGGGCGCGGTGGATCGTGGCCGGCACCTCCGTTGTGCACGGTGTCGGCAGCATCGTCGTCGGGCTCGCCCACGCCTCGGTGGACGGGGCATCGACGCCCCACGCGGTGGGTGCAGGCATGGCGATCGTCGGCGGCAATGTGGTGTTGCTGGCGGCAGGACGGTACGGCGGCCGCGTCGGCGCGCCGCGCTGGTACACCGTGGGCAGTGCGACTGCCGGAGTGGCCGGTCTGGTGGGGCTGATCCTGTTTCTCGCCGACACCGGAGTCCTCGGCGGCGGAACCTTCGAGCGCATCTCGGTTTACACCATCATCGGATGGGAGATCGTCACCGGCGCAACGATTCTGGTCAAGCGTCGCCTATCCGAACTCGGGTGACTCCTTGGCGAGAAAGGCGCGTACGCCCTCTCTGCCGTCCGCCGACTCGAACGCCTCCTCGAACACCGGCAATGCCCGTTGCGCCGGTAGGCCAGGGGACTCGCCGAACGTGAGAGCGAGGGCACGCTTGTTCGCTCGAACAGCAGAACGGGACTTGTGCGCCAGCGTCTGCGCCAAGCCCAGTGCCACTGACAACGACTGCCCGCGTGGAGCGACCCGATTGATCAGACCCCACTCCAGTGCAGTCTCGGCCGAGATCGGCTCGCCGAGCAACACCAGTTCGGCGGCACGCGCCTGACCCACCCGTCGCAGCGCGCGCATCGATCCGCCGCTGCTGGGGATCACACCGAGGTCGATTTCCGGGAGTCCGAGTCGAGCCCCCGCGTCGGCGACGACGAGGTCGCAGCACAGCGCCAGCTCGAGGCCGCCGCCCAACGCGAATCCGTCTATTGCCGCGACCGTCGGCAGCGGCAGATCGTCGAGCATCTCGAGGGTCGCGTTCTCGAGAATGCTCTTGCGGGCGAGCACGTCACCGCGGTCCTGCATCTCGGGCATCTCGGAAATGTCCGAGCCGGCGCTGAACACCCGGTCGCCGGTGAGAACGACCGCCCGAATCGCGGCGTCGTCGGCCAACTCGAGAAGGACGGCGCGCAGTCGCCGCGTCGCCGGACGGGTCAGCGCGTTGACCGGCGGGTTGCTCAGCGTGATCTGCGCGACGGCGGCGTGCGGAAAGGTCAGGACTGGAGACGGCGCGTTGGGCATACCTGAACGGTAGAGCGTGTGGCTGACCTGGCGATTGGGAGACTGCCGAGATGGCATGTAGCGTGGTGAACACCCGACGCGGGGTGGAGCAGCTCGGTAGCTCGCTGGGCTCATAACCCAGAGGTCGCAGGTTCAAATCCTGTCCCCGCTACTACACAAGTCAGGCCCGACATCGATGATGTCGGGCCTGACTTGTTTCGTCGGTATCAGGGTTGCAGTCTGAACTGCACGACCGCGGTGACGTTCTCGATGGCGTCGTCGAGTGCGGTCTTGCGCGCTCTGGCGTTCGGTGCAGACAGGATGTCGAGTCGATCGGACTGACCCATCGGAATCAGTGCCGCCAGCGACCAGATCTTCTCGGCGGCCGAGATCGGCAGGCCCAGGAAATCCGGAACACCGGGCGTGGAAACGACTTCCGACGATTCGAGTCGACCGATCAGCTCGTAGAGATCCTCGACCCGCGCCCAAGTGGCGTCGAACTCGGTGTCGGCGATCACCGTATCGGTCTCTTCGTCCGGCCATGCTCGAACGTCGGCCAGTGGGTACGGATCGTCCGGCAGCCAGGCGTCGATCCTGATCCGTTCCCCGCCGACGCATTCGAGTAGATAGCGGCCGTCGCCGATGGACTCGTGACCGATGATGTGTGCGGTCGTGGCCACGTCGTGCCGGACGTCGCCGCCACCGGCCTCGTGCCCACGCGCGATGAGGACCACGCCGAAGCTCGGATCGTCCTGCTTCAGGCAGTCGTGGACCAGAGCTCGGTAGCGCGGCTCGAAGATGTGCAGTGGTAGGCGTTCACCGGGGAGCAGCACGCTGCCGAGCGGGAACATCGGGGTCACGCTCACGGGTGCTGCAACGGAACAGCCGCCGGGGTGATGGCCGCAGGCGCGCTCTTGTCGGACTCGTTGGCACCGAGGAACTCGTCGAGCAAGCGGAAGAAGAAGTCCGGCTCGTCGAGCTGGGGAAAATGGCCGGCGTCGGGAAAGATCTCGACGCGACTGTTGGGAACTTCACGTCGAATGTTGTCGGCGTGCTTGGCGGGAATCATCCGGTCCTTGCCGCCCCAGACGAGCAGCGACGGAATGGACTCGAACTTCTCGAAGTGTTGCTTCGCGCTCACGGTCTGCCCGCGCGGGCCCACCACGGCTCGCGTCGACGCCAGAAAGGCCCCGCGGGTGGAGCGGTCTGCGACCGACCGGAACGACCGCCAGGTCTCGGCCATGCTGGGACCTGGCTTGACCGGCAGGCCCCATTTGCCCAATTGCGCCATCGCGCCCTCTGCGTTCTTGCGGAACCAGTCCGATGCGAGCAGCGGCAGAACCAGTTCACTGCCGGGCAGCGTCGCAGCCTTGAGGAGCAGGCTGACCTCGGGTCCGAGGCCGCCGCTGCTGACCAGCGCCAGGCGATCGACGCGCTCGGGAAAGAGGTACGTCAGCTGCATGACGATGCCGCCGCCGAGCGAGTGACCGACCATCGGGGCGGAGTCGATATTCAGGTGATCCATGAGATCGCGAATGGTGGCCGAGTGCGAACTCAGCGAGTAGTCGCCGGACGGCTTGTCGGAGTCTCCGTGCCCGAACAGGTCCGGAGCGATGACCCGATACTTCTGGGACAGACGCTCGAGCTGCGGACCCCAGGACTGATGCGATCCGAGCAGTCCGTGCACCAGAATCACGGGTGGGCCGTCGCCCATGTCCACGTATCGCAGGACGTCCTTGTGTAGTTCTACCGACTGCAATTCGTACGATGAACTCATGGTCGACCTCCTCGTCGTGTGATGCCCGGATCGGCGCGTGGCTCGGTGAGCCGTTGGCACAAACGTACAAGCTGAGCCCACACAACGACAGACCGTCGATCAGCGCGCGACGCCCGCTTCGTCGAAGGTGTTCGCGATCGTCTCGGCCAAGTGCTCGGCCATCGGTTCACGCAACATGTCGACGTGATCTCCGGAGATGTCGACGAAGGTCAGCTCACCACGGCCGACCGTCTGCCACGACCGGAGATCTTTCACGTTCTCCGCTGTGCGAACCACGGTCATCGAACCCGACCACGGTGTCGGCACATGCTTGTTCAACGCCACGTACCCGATACTTGCGAAGACCAACCACTCCATCGTCGTCGGGTACCGCAGCAATCCGGCGCACTGCATACGCAACCAGAGGGCCGCGGTGCCGATCCGGCCGAGGTGGAAGCCCGCCTCTTCACGCGTCTGAGCCGGCGGGGCAGCCGGAACCTCGGTGCCGCCGGGCAACCTGTCCAGCAGGTGCCGAAACAGCCGCGTGTCGAGGAGCAGCAGGTGGGGAGACCCCAGGCCGGAGTCTCGGATCTCCTCCGCCATCGCGATGGCTATCCAGCCGCCGAGCGAATGGCCGACCAGGTGGAACGGGCCGTCCGGCTGGACCGTGCGAACGGCGTCGACGTAGCGTTTCGCAGTTCGCCGGATGGTCCGGTCCGGTCGTCCGCGCTTGCCGCGGCCATGCGCCTGCAGGGCGTACACCGGCCGGTCGGCGTCGATGTGCTTGACGAGATTCAGAAATGCCATCGCACCGACACCTGCACCGCCGATCAGGAAGATCGGTGCCTTGCTTCCCTCTGTGCGCAGCGGCACGAGCACATCGTGTTCGCCAGCAGTGCGTCGACGCGCCGTTGCCGCGTCTTCGAGGCGGGCGTCGACTGTCACGGCCAACTCTCGAACAGTGGTCGCCGCGAACACGTCCTCCGGTGTCAGATCGATCTTCAGGTTCTCGCGGAGTTGGGCCAGCATGGCCGTGGTGGTCAGCGAGTTTCCGCCCAGCGCCAGGAAATCCTCGTCTCGTCCGATGGTGTCCAGCCCGATCGCGGTGCGCGCAGCCTCGGCCACGATGTACTCGGTCGGGCCGACCGCGGTGCGCTCGACGCGTCGATCGGCCGGCTCGGGCAGTGCGCCGCGGTCGAGCTTGCCGCGTTCGTTGCGCGGCATCGCGTCGAGCGCGACGATGTGGGTGGGCACCATCCACTCCGGCAGCGTCCGGCGCAGCGACGCTCTGATCTCGCCCACGGAGGGTCGACGACCGGAACGCGCCGAGCACACGTAGGCGACCAGGTCGGTATCGGTGCCGGAAGTCCTGCCGATCACCGCTGCGTCGCCGATCTCCGGCATGGCGCGCAGTGCTGCCTCGACCTCGGCCGGCTCCACCAGGTATCCGCGCACCTTGACGGCGTCGTCGATGCGGCCGGCCAGGTGCAGCGTCCCGTGTTCGTCGAGTCGTCCCAGATCGCCGGTGCGGTACCGGAACAGACCGTCGCCGAGCGCGGCGAATCGCTGGGAATCCCGACCGGCACCGCCGAGGTAGCCGTCGGCCAAACAGTTCGACGTCACCCGTATCTCGCCGATCACGTCCGGTGCACACGACGAACCGTCGGAGGTGACGACTTCGACCAGCTTGCCTGCGATGGGTCTGCCCGCAGGGAGAAAGCCCGACGGCAGCGCTCGTTCGAGCGGGTATTCGCTGTAGGCGACGGCCCCGGCCTCGGTGGTCGCGTACCAGTTGACCACCGTGGCGCGGCTGTCGAATCGCCGCCGAAAACCGTCGGCATCGTCGGCGTGCAGGGATTCCCCGTATGTGATGACCACCCGCAGCGTGGGTACGGCCCGACCGGTGGGTCCGTGATCGGCGGCGGAGACTGCGCGCAGCAGCGACGACGAGCAGTGCAGCGTGGTCAGGGAATGCGCGGCTGTCCACTCGACGGTGCTGCTGGGGACACCTGCCCTCGGGTCGCGGCAGTGCACGGCGGCACCGCTGAGCAACCCCGCGAACAACGTGTTCAAGCCGGCCCCGAAGCTGACCGGAAGCGAGTTTCCGACGCGGTCGTGTGGGCCCAGCGCCAACGCGTTGGCGACTTCGTATGCCTTGGTCAGACACATGCGGTGGCTGAGGATCACGCCCTTGGCGGTGCCGGTGGATCCCGAGGTGTAGTTGATCACCGCGGTGTGGTCGCCCAACAGCGTCGGCAGCGGCACACACGAGTCCATGGCGGCGGCGACGGTGGTGGAGTCGATCGCCGTCGCACCTGCTTGGTCGATGATCGTGGCGCGGCGCTCGGCGGGAAGCATGGGGTCGAGCGGCACCAGGGGATGGCCTGCAGCGACGACGGCCAGCATCAGCACGATCGAGTCCGTCGTCGCGTCGGTGTCCACGGCGAGCGGCCGAGAATCGGCAGGAAAGAGCGTGGCGATCTTACGAGCCAGAGAGTAGGCGCGATGGAGGAGCTCGTCGAAGGTCAGGGACGAGCCGTCGACGTCGAGTGCGACGGCGTCGGGCAGCGCGTGAGCCACCTCGCGGTAGCGGGCCATCAGGGTGTCGCGGCGTTCCGGCCGGCACAGTGGGGCCAGTGAAAGACGGGTCGGCGCATCGATGTCCTGAATCGACATGATTCTCCTTGCACGAGCCCGACCCGTGATGTCGGAGTCGGTTTGAAACCTACAAACCGGCTCGAAGACTTTTTTACCGACTCAAAGGTAAACGTGCAGAACCTTTTCGCGCAAGCGGAAAACCGGACATTCCACAACAATCGGGTGACGTTGCGGAATGCCCGGTCTGTTTCGGGCTCGGCCCTACAGGTCCGCGATGGCCTCCAACGGCTTCGTACGCGCGGCTCGCACAGCAGGCCACAGTGCCGCCAACACACCGACAACGGCCGATCCGAGCAGCATGGCCACCACCTGGCCCCACGGCACGGTCATGGTGCCCAGGCCCTCGTCGCGCAGGGTCTGCACGAATCCCCACCCGAACGCGATTCCGAGGACCACGCCCACGATCGCGCCGAACAGCGCGATGAGCAGCGACTCGAGATAGATGATGCGACGGACCTGCGGCCGCTGCATGCCTATCGCGCGCAGCATGCCGATCTCCCGACGCCGCTCCACCACCGACAAGGCCAGCGTGTTGACGATGCCGAGCACAGCGATGACGACGGCCAATGCCAGCAAGCCGTACAACACCGCGAGCAGCGTGTCGATCTGCTGTCCCTGGCTGCCCTTGAACTCCTCCACGTCTTGAACCTGGACGACGACGAACGGTTTGGTCGCGGCTTCGAGGTCGGTGCGCAGTGTGTCGAGGTCGCTGCCGGGTGCGGCCTTGACGAGAACCAGAAGGTCCGAGCGGGTGATCGACGGCGTCACCTCCTGGTAGATGTCGCCCGAGACGATCCAGTTCCCGATCAGAGGATTGTCGGTGAAGACCCCGGTGACCGTCACCGGGACGGACGCACCGTCGACGGTGTCGAAGGTGACCTCGGTTCCGACGGTCCAGCCGCGGCTCGCCGCTTCGGTTTCCGACACCGAGAACCCGTTGCTGTTCAGATCTGCCGTGCCCTGGACCATCGACAGCTCGAGCAGTCCCTCGGGGGAGCCGTCGATCGCGGCGCCGAACTCCTCCTGGCCTGCGATCGTCACGAACACCGGGTGCAGCACCGCAGTACGGTCCACGCCGGTCACCTGCTGTGCGGCCGTGGTGGCACCGGTCGGAACGCCGATCGACTGCGGGCCGGAGAGGATGTAGTCCGCCTCGACCCCGGTGTCGACGAGTGAGTCGACGCTGGCCTTGGCGGTGGATCCGAGCACGCCGATGACGGTGACGAGCATGAGTCCGAGCATGAGGGCGAAGGCGGTGGCCGCGGTGCGTCTGGGGTTGCGAACCGAATTGGTCCTGGCCAGGCGTCCGATCGCTCCGAACGGACGGGTGATGACGGCCCCGAGTGCGCCGACGACCGGCCGTGACAGCGACGGCGCGGCCAGTGCGGTGGCGACGATCAGCGCGACGGCTCCCGCGCCGACCGTGGCAGCGGCCGCCCCGCCGGTCGACTGCGCGCCGATGATCAACGCGGCCGCGCCCGCGATTCCGAGGCCGACGCCCACGAACGTTCGGGTACGCAGGGTGTCACCCGCAGAGGCGAATTCCTCGCGCATCGCGGCGACCGGTGGAATCTTGGCTGCCCGCCGGGCCGGCGCGTACGCGCTCAGCACGGTGACGACGATGCCGACGGCGAACGCGACGACAACGGTGCGCGGCTCGAGTGCCAACGGTCCCGACGGCAGACCCAGATCGAAGGCGTTGAGCAGTGCCCGTAGCCCGTAGGCCAGCCCTACCCCGCCGACGAAGCCGAGGATGCTGCCGATGATGCCGACAACGAGAGCTTCGAGAACGACCGAGCGGCTGACCTGCCCGCGGCTGGCTCCGACGGCGCGCAGCAGTGCCAATTCGCGGACGCGCTGAGCGACGATCATCGAGAACGTGTTGTAGATGATGAAGGTGCCGACCAGCAGGGCGATCCCACCGAAGGCCAGCAGGAAGTAGTTGATGAACGACAGTGCCGACTCGACCTCGGCCTGAGTCTCGGCCTGTACGTCCGCGGCGGTCTGGACCTTCAGGTCGGGGAACGCCGCGGCGATCTCGTCGCGGAGATCGCTCTGAGTCAGCCCTTGCGCGGCGAGATCGGTGCCTGCGACGTCGATGTACTGCACGTGGGCACCGTCGGTGAACAGCTCGTTCGCCTGGCTCTGCACGAACTGGATTCCGATGTAGCCACCGGATTCTGTTGCTGTCGAATAGATTCCGGTGATCGTGATGTCGGTGATGCCCTTGGACGGCACGAGTACCTGGGTGGCGTCGCCCACCTCGAGTCCGGCGCGCTCGGCACCACCGGCGTTGATCGCGACCTGGCCGGGGGCTGTGGGAGCCGAACCGTCGACGAAGGTGGTCGGATCACCGAGTCGTTGGTCGTCGGGGAGATACGACTCGCCGATGGTCGGTGCGCCACCGGACTGTACGGCGGCACCGTCGGACCCCAGCAGTACCAACTGTCCGCCGACGTACGGCGATACGGCGCGCACGTTCGGCAACGCCGAGATCGCCGCGATGTCCTCGTTCGGCACGCCGGACGAGCGTGCGTCCTCGGGGCTCACTCGAACATCCGCGCCCTGCGCGGTATCGGCGAACAGTGAGGAGAAAGTGCGCTGAAGGGTGTCGGTGAACACGAACGAGCCCGCGACGAATGCCGTGCCGAGCACGACCGACAGTACCGTCAGGGCCAGTCGGACTTTGTGTGCGGCAAGGTTTCTCAGTGACACCTTGCGCATGGGATTGCCCGACGGCTTGTGTCGAGGAGGTTTGTCGGAGACGGATTTCTTGGAGATGGAGTGCGCCATTATCGGACCGTCTCGAGCTTCTTCATCCGCTCGAGTACGGCGTCGGCGGTGGGCGAGTTCAGCTGATCGATAACTGCGCCGTCGGCGAGGAACACGACGCGGTCGGCGTAACTGGCCGCGCGTGGATCGTGCGTGACGATGACGACGGTCTGATCGAATTCGTCTGCGGCAGTGCGCAGAATCGACAGCACCTCGCCGGACGAGCGGGAGTCCAGGTTACCGGTGGGCTCGTCGCCGAACACGATGTCGGGTCGGCCTGCCAGAGCGCGGGCGCACGCCACTCGCTGCTGCTGTCCGCCCGAGAGTTCGCTGGGGCGGTGATCGAGGCGGTCGCGCAGGCCGAGTCGGTCGACCACGGTGTCGAGCCATTCTTTGTCCGGCGTGCGACCGGCGATGTCGAGGGGCAGGGTGATGTTCTCCAGTGCGGTGAGCGTCGGCACCAGGTTGAAGGCCTGGAACACGAATCCGATTCGGTCCCTTCGCAATCCGGTCATCTCCTTGTCGGAGAGCGCCGTCAGCTCGGTGTCGCCGATGGTCACCGTTCCCGAGGATGCGTTGTCCAAGCCGGCCAGGCAGTGCATGAGCGTGGACTTGCCCGAACCCGAGGGGCCCATGATGGCGGTGAATTCTCCGCGAGCGAATTCGACGCTCACCCCGGACAGTGCGTGGACCTGGGTGTCCCCTGATCCGTAGACCTTCGATACGTCGACCGCACGTGCGGCAATGTCGCTCATGGGTGCCAGTGTTCCAGCGTTCCGCGCCCGTCGCTATCAGGGGAGACCCTGAACACCACCCCTATGATGGGCGTCATGCGCATCGGAGCCCACGTCCGCGACAGCAGCGACCCTCTCGGAACGGCCGAGGCGCTCGGCGTCGACCTCGTTCAGATGTTCCTCACCGATCCGCAGAAGTGGAACAAGCTCGAACCACACCCGCAGGGCGAGGCGTTGCTGAACGGCTCGGTCGACGTGGTGGTGCACTCGTCCTACGTCCTCAATGTGGCGAGCTTGAACAATCGGATCCGCATTCCGTCGCGCAAGGCCGTCGTCGAGCAGGCTGCTGCTGCGGCCGAAATCGGGGCCATCGGGCTGGTCGTCCACGGCGGCCACGTCCGTGAGGGTGAGGACACCGCCAAGGGAATCGACAACTGGCGCAAGCTGTTCGAGCGCCAAGCGGAGCAGGGCGGCTTCGGGGTACCGATCTTCGTCGAGAACACCGCGGGCGGAGACTCCGCGATGGCACGCCACTTCGACGACATCGCCCGCCTGTGGGATGCCATCGGCGAGTTCGGTGCCGGCTTCTGCCTGGACACCTGCCATGCCTGGGCCGGCGGAGAGGATCTCGTCGACGTCGTCGACCGAATCAAGGCCATCACCGGACGCATCGATCTGGTGCACCTGAACAACTCACGCGACGAGTTCGACTCGGCCAGGGACCGGCACGCCAATCTCGGCACCGGAACGATCGACGCGGAGATCCTGACCGCAGTCGCCCTGGCGGCCGACGCGCCGGTGATCCTGGAGACCCCGCCCGAAGGTATCGAAGACGACGTCAGGCTGCTGAAGAGCCTGTAGTGCTGAGGGCGAGGTCGTTCACGGCCGACGCCCACAGCCGGATCAGTTCGTCGATGCCCGGCAGATTCGCAGCCCAGGTGATGCGCGCGAGTGCGGTACCCGCACTCGTCACGGTGATCCCGATGTCGATGGCGTGCTCTCGGCTGGGCTCTGCCAGTGCATCCTCGTGCACGATGATCTGTGCTCCCGCGCGTGAGGCCAGCGCGGGATAGTTGCGAGCCAGCGCGTAGTCGCAGCCGCCGTTCGGCACCGAGCCCAGTCGCCTCGAGACCTCGTCGACGAGGTGCTCGCGGTGCGAAGGGACGACGAGAGCGTCGACGGGAAGCGTGGGCAGCCGGACCGGGTGAACTGCGCCAGTGCTCTCGAGGTCGAGGTCCACCAGCACGCCGGCCGAGGAGCCGCGACGGTTGTTTCTCTGCCACGTGGACACGGCCGAGCCCAGAGCGGCGAGCAGCAGAATGCTGCGGCGGTGTCGGCCGTCGGGCAGAGTGAACGTCATCGACGTCTGCTCGAGGACTGCGGTGTGTTCGGTGAGCAACGGACGCTCCGCCGGAGTCAGGACGGCCACCCAGTACGGAACCTGTTCGGCTACCTCGGTGCAGAGAGTGCGTCCGAGCTGAGCCGGACTGATCGTCTCGCGGTGCACGAGTCTGAGCGGTGCGAACACGGTCACGGCGACGAACCCCACTTTCGGTTCAGATTGTCCTAGCCTTACCTAACCCTCGCCAGGCTAGCTCGAGCCGTGATCGGACGTCCAGGACGCCCCCTGTCGGGATCGGTTCAGTCGGTGGCGCGCAGCGCCGGAATGCCGGGAGCGACCGGCAACCTTCCGGTCTCGAGCTCGCCGAGCAGACCCTCCGACCAGGTCAGCAGCCCGGTGACGTCGAGGTGATGCGGTGGGCTGCACTCGAAGCCGACGAGCCGTTCGTGTCCCTGCCGAAGCAGCGAGGCGGCGCCGACGCGATTGCCGCGCATCAGATGGGTCAACCCGACGGCGAGTTGGGCGAGGCCCTGCCACAACGGACGCTCGTCGGACGGGCAGCTCTTCCAGGTGCCTTCCAGTACCTCGTGCGCATGGAACGGCATGTTCGCGTCCAGGAATTTCTGCGCTTCGACGAGAGCGGCGGTGGGCGGAAGCCGAAGGTCGTCCGGCACCCGTGGGGTTCCGTTTCCACCGCGGGCCATGGGACGCCCAAGACCGTCACGAGGCCTGGCATTGAGGGGTTTACCGTGCGCATCACGTTCGCGTTCGGCCATGGCGGAAACCCTAGTGTGTGGTGGCCCGCACCACCGTGCTCATCGGTGGGAAGACGAGCGCGCGGTGATGACGCCCAGCGCGATCAGCGCTGCAGCAGAGGTGGCGACCATCGTGGTGGCCACGGCGATCGCGTCGTTTCCGAGCACGCCGACGATCGGCGCGACGATGGCACCGAGTCCGAACTGAGCTGCTCCGAGGAGGGCAGCGGCACCGCCTGCGGCCTCACCGTGCCTGGACAGAGCGAGCGCGGGCGCGTTGGGCATCACGAATCCGACGGCCCCGAGCACGAACCACAGTGGGACGACGAAGCCGGCCATGCCGCCGACCCCGGTGATCGCGAGGACCGTCATGACGGCACCCGCGAACACGGCGAAGGACAGCGCTGTCAGCACGATTTGCACCGGTGCGAAGCGTCCGAGCAGAAGGACGTTGAGCTGGGAAGCGCCGATGAGGGAGATGGCACCGGCGGCGAAGACGATGGCGAACTGCTGCTCGTCGAGGCCGAACTCCTCCTGCAGGACGAACGACGACCCGGCGATGTAGGCGAACAGCGAGGCCATCGCCAGTGCGGCGACGAGGACGAGAACGACGAACTGGGCGTCCCGCAGCAGTGAACGGTAGGTGCGCATTACCGGCATGACGCCGCTGGCGCGGCGACGCTCGGGTGGCAGCGTCTCGCGGAGCGAGACGATGGCAAGAGTCATCAGAGCAACACCCATGATCGCCAGCGCCGCGAACACGAGACGCCATGATCCGACCAGCAGCACGGCACCGCCCAGCGACGGAGCCAGCACGGGAGCGACGCCCATGACCAGCATCAGGCGGGACAGGACGGTCGCGGCGGCACGGCCACTGAACAGGTCGCGCACGATGGCCATCGCGACCACGGCTGCGGCCGCAGCACCCAGACCCTGTACGACGCGAAGGCCGCCGAGAACAGCGATGTTGGGAGCCACGATGCACGCCACGGAGGCCAGGATGTGCACTCCGGTGCCGACGATGAGGGGCAGCCGTCGACCGACGATGTCCGACAGCGGGCCGATGATCAGCTGACCGAGGGCAAGACCGACCAGGGTGCCTGCGAGGGTGAGCTGCACGGCGGACGAGGACGTGTTCAGGTCGTCGGCGATCGCCGGAAGAGCCGGCAGATACATGTCGATGGTCAAGGGGCCGAGCGCGATGAGCGCGCCGAGCACCAGGATTACCCGCAGGCGTTCCTTGGAGGTCGGCTCGGGGGACGTCTTCGTTGCCGATGCTTCGGCTACGGCTGTCTCGGTTGCTGACGTGTTCGGTGCTTGGGCCACCCGAGGTTCAGCAACCGGGGTACTCGTTCTGTTCCCGTTGCTGACTACAACTTTCGTGTTCTAGGCCACGGCGTCGGACAGTACGGTCAGCTTCTCGACTTCCTGGCTGGTCAGAGCCAACGCCGGCGCGTCGAGCAGGGCCGGTAGCTGAGATACCTTGCTTGCACTCGCGATCGGCGCGGTGACTCCCGGTCGGGCCAGCAGCCAGGCCAGCGCGACGCTCGAGATCTCTGCCGAACGGGATTCGGCGATCTCGCGCAGGCCCTGCACCACATCCAGACCGGCATCGGAGAAGTACCCGGTGGTCAGACGTTCGCGCTGCTTGCCGGCCAAGTCCTCGCGGGTGCGGTACTTGCCCGTCAGGAACCCGGCGGCGAGGGAGAAGTACGGGAACACACCGAGGTCGTTCTCGACGGCCAGATGCTGCAGTTCACCCTCATATTCGCGGCGGGCAACCAGGTTGTAGTGCGGCTGCAGTGCGATCGGTGGAGCGAAACCGTTCTCCCTTGTCAGTTCCAGCCACTCGCGAACGCGTGCAGGCGAGTAGTTCGAGATGGCGACGTGCCGGACCTTGCCTGCTTCGACCAACCCGTCGAACGCGGCGAGGGACTCCACGAGTGGGGTCTTCTCGTCGTCGTAGTGCGCGTAGTAGACGTCGATGTGGTCGGTCTGCAACCGGCTCAGCGACGCGTCGGCGGCAGCTTGGATGTTTTCCGGAGCCAACCCGCGGAACTCGGGATGCTGGCTTACCTTGGTGGCGATGACGACGTCGTCCCGGTTTCCGCGGGCTCTGGTCCAGTTGCCGATGATGGTTTCGGATTCCCCGCCGGAGTTGCCGTCGGCGAATGCCGAGTACGAATCCGCGGTGTCGACGAAGTTGCCTCCGCCCGCGGTGAACGCATCGAGAATCTCGAAGGACGCAGCCTCGTCGCTGGTCCAGCCGAAGGTGTTCCCGCCGAGGGCGAGCGGAAAGATGTCGAGATCGGAACGGCCGATGGCAACCACGGACAAACCCCTTACGTTGGCGTACAACTCGACTGTACGAGCAGTCCGGGGCTCAATGCCAGGTGTGGTCCACCAGAGCGGTTCGCGGACCGAACTTGGGCTTGGTGGCCTTGCCGCTCAGGTACAGCAGCCGAATCGCGCGATGTCGATGCGGGGCCAGAGGCTGCAGATACTCGACCATCTCCGCGTCGTCGATCGGTCTACCCAGCAGAGACCAGCCCACCACCGACGCCAGGTGGTAGTCGCCCACCGACAATGCGTCGGGATCCCCGAGGGCGCGTTGCGCGGTCTCGGCCGCCGTCCAGACACCGACGCCCGGGATGGCTCGCAGCCTGCGCGCAGCGTCCTCGGGCGTCATTCCCGACGCCTCCTCCAGGCGTCCGGCCGCGCAGGCAGCGCGGACGATGGTCTTGGACCGGGCCGGATCGACGTTGGCTCGGTGGTAGTCCCACGACGGAATGCGGCGCCACACGTCGGGTGTCGGGAAGACGAACATCGGCTTCGGCGTCGGACCCGGTGCCTTCTCGCCGAACTTGCTCACCAGGTACCGCCACGATCCGAATGCCGAAATTCCGTGTACGCGTTGTTCGATGATCGCGGGAATCAGGGCCTCGAGTACCAGTCCGGTTCGGCCCAAACGCAGGTGCGGTAGCTGCCGATGGGCTTCCCGGAGAATCGGGTGCTCCGGTGCGAAGGTGCCGGCGTCGTCGTCCAGCCCCAGCAGAGCGGGCGCCGCGTCCAACAGTTCGGGTGCGCCGGGGCCCCAGGCTCGAACCTGCGCGCTCGTCGGCGACACCTGTGTCAGGCGGTAGGTCACCGGGCCCGAGCTCATCCTCGACGTGCGCCAGATCCCGCCGTCCGGCGTCGACTCGTAGGTGGGATCACCGCCGCCACGGCGCAACGGCGACACCGACATCCGGACGTCGATGCGCTGCTCGGACGTGACAAGGCGCGCGATCCCGTCGGTACCGGCGTCATCGGGCATCGGTTCGTCACCTCCGAACGGTCGTGGCCATGCGGACCGAGTGGGTCCCCGTCAGGGCGTCGGTCGACACTGTTGCAACGTCGACGGCAAGATACATAGTGCCTCGCGGAGCGCAGGAGTGCCGCACGGACTCTCTCGCCGCCTCTGGCCAGGTCTACAGTGTCAGGAGGATTTTTCGTGGCTCGATCGAGTGCCGCATCGTTCGTCGGAGTCGCGTACGCGTTCGTCGTGGCGATGATGGGTACGACCATGCCGACCCCGCTCTACGCGTTGTACGAGGTCGAGTTCGGGTTCTCCGTATTCGTCGTCACGCTGGTGTTCGCGGCGTACGCGGTCGGTGTACTCGCAGCCCTGCTGGCTTTCGGGCGGTGGTCGGATTCGCTCGGTCGTCGTCCGATGCTGTTGGCGGGCATCGGGTTCGGTCTGATCAGTGCCGTGGTGTTCGTGACCGCGGGCTCGCTCACGGCGCTGGTGATCGGGCGGGTGCTGTCCGGATTGTCGGCTGGAATTTTCGTCGGAACCGCGACGGTGACCCTGATCGAACTGGTGCCGGACAAGTGGCGGGACCGTGCCCCGGCGATCGCCACGGCGGCCAATATCGGCGGCCTCGGCCTGGGTCCGCTGGTGGCCGGGTTGCTGGCCGAATACCTTCCGCAACCGCTACGCCTGACCTTCTTCATCGACATCGGCCTGCTCGCCGTGGCCGCTCTGGCGGTGTTTCTCGCTCCCGAAACCGTTCGGGTCGCAGCGGGGGCGCGCCCGCAGATGCAACGACTGTCGGTTCCGGCGGACGTCCGTGGCACTTTCCTGCGCGCGTCGATCGGTGGTTTCGCCGGCTTCGCGGTGCTCGGCCTGTTCACCGCGGTATCACCGGGATTCATCGCGGGGGTGCTGCAGATCGACAACCATGCCGTCACCGGCGTCGTGGTGTTCGCGGTTTTCGCGGCATCCGCGTCCGCGCAGATCCTGCTGGGCCGGGCCGATCCGACGTCTGCGCAGCGCTGGGGTTGCCTCGTTCTGACGATCGGGCTGGTGGTCCTGGCGCTGTCGCTGTTACTGACGTCGCTGCCGGTCCTGGTGATCGCGGCGCTGCTGTGCGGCGTCGGGCAGGGCGTGACGTTCAGCAACGGTATGGCGGCCGTCGCCGCTGGGCTTCCGCCGGAACGTCGAGCAGAAGTGACCTCGACGTTCTTCGTGGTGCTGTACGTCGCCATCTCGTTGCCGGTCATCGGGGCCGGGGCTGCGGCGAACGAATGGGGATTGGTGACTGCGGGGCTGGTGTTCTCCGCGCTCGTCGCATCGCTCGCGGTGGTGGCGTTCGTGCTGCTCACCCTCGACGGCAGGAAGGCCAGGGAGTCCCACTACGCCTGACCCGGTTGGCAGTGCGCCGGAATCGAATTCGCACTGCCGCGCAGTCGAGTGCCAAGTACCTCGGTGTTCGTGCGCGAGTCACCCGGAGTTTGTCGGTGCCCCGAAGTAGGGTCTGAGACCGTGATCATCGTGAGTACGGACGGCTCGTGTCTGCGTAACCCCGGCGGAGCAATCGGGTGGGCGTGGGTCAACCACACGGGGCCGAGCAACTCCGGCGGTGAGCCCTCGGGCACCAACCAGGTTGCCGAGCTCAGGGCCCTGCTGGAGGCGGTTCTGGCGCACCCGGGCCCCGAGCCGCTGTTGATCGAATCCGACTCGCAGTACGCGATCAAGTGCGCGTCGGAATGGCTCGCGGGCTGGAAGCGCAAGGGCTGGAAAACAGCGGGCGGTACTCCGGTGCGCAACCTGGAGCTGGTGCAGAGCATCGAGCGAGCCATCACCGAACGTGAGGGTCCGGTCCGGTTCCGGTGGGTCCGCGGGCACGTCGGCAATCACTTCAACGAAGCGGCCGACGCCTTGGCCGGTGAGGCCGCGCGCGCCGTGGCCGCCGCCGGTACGCCGGCACCGGTAGCGACAACACCGGCTCCGGTAGCTGCTGCCCCTGCCTCTCAGGCACCGGTGACACGGTCCACGTCCGACGACGCGGTCCCGACACTGTTCTGATCGGGCATCCCGCCCGGACGTGAGAATTGGACAACGGCAGCCGGTAGAATCTGGACATTCCACTCGAATCGGATTCTCTGACACCGGAGGCGTCGAGCGCACTGTGCACTCACCAGATTTCTTTCGGCCACCCGTGGCCGCTGCTCCGGCCGTTCGTTCTCGCGTGATCGCATGGTGATCACCGCGCTACTTTCCTTGCTCCTCGGCTTCGTGCTCACCGCGGCGATCATCGCGGCCAACGGGTACTTCGTCGCCCAGGAGTTCGCTTACATGTCCGTCGACCGGGCGACGCTGCGTACCGGTGCCGAGAAGGGCGACGCTTCGGCCGAGCGGGCACTGAAGGTCACCAAGCGCACGTCGTTCATGCTGTCGGGCGCGCAGCTGGGCATCACCGTCACCGGTCTGATGGTCGGATACGTGGCCGAGCCGTTCATCGGAGAATCGCTGGGCGAGCTGCTCAGCAGTGCCGGAGTGCCCATCGCGGTGGGCATTTCCATCGGCACGGTTGGCGCTCTCGCGCTCGCGACCGTCGTGCAGATGATCTTCGGCGAGCTGTATCCGAAGAATCTCGCCATCGCCAGTCCCGATCCGCTGTCCCGACGCCTTGCCCGCTCGACGCTCATCTACCTGGCCGCCTTCGGTTGGCTGATCACCTTCTTCGACAAATCCTCCAACGCGATGTTGCGTCTGCTGCGAGTCGAGCCGGTGCACGACGTGGACAGCAGCGCCACCGCGAAGGATCTGGAGAGCATCATCGAAGACTCCCGTGCGAGCGGGGATCTGACCGAGGACCTCTCGTTGCTGCTCGATCGCATCCTGGACTTTCCCGAGCGCGATGTCGCACACGCGATGATTCCCCGTACTCGGGTGGATGCGGTCACGCCCACCACTGCCATCGGTGAGATGCGGGCGCGGATGGTGCGTGCGCACACCCGGTATCCGGTGATCGGCGACCGTGAGGAGCCGATCGGTGTGGTGCAGCTGGCCGAGGTGATGGCCGCTGCGCCCGACGACACGCGGCCGGTCACCGAGATCATGCGGGCACCGCTGATCGTGCCGGAGCTCATGCCACTCGAGGATGCCCTGGAGTTGTTGTCCAGCACCAAGAACGAACTGGCGTGCGTCATCGACGAGTACGGCGGATTCGCCGGGGTGCTCACCATCGAGGATCTCGCCGAGGAATTGGTCGGCGAGATCACCGACGAGCACGACGACGAGGACATCGCAGGCGTGCACGATCAGGAAGACGGAGTGTGGCTCATGGACGGCGACGTCCACGTCGACGAGGTCGAACGCACCATCGGTCGCGACATGCTGTTGCCGCGAGGCGATTACGAGACGCTCGCCGGCCTGCTCATCGCGGAGGGCGGGAATCTGCCCGAGGTCGGAGACACCGTTCGTATCGATCTCGCGGTGTTCGGAGCCGATCTGATGGAAGACGAACCGCCGCGTCCGTCCCTGGAAGTCGAGGTGCTCGAGGTGGACCGGCACGTGCCGAGTGAGCTGAGAATCAGACTGCACGAGAACTCGCCGGACGGCAGCGAGGCGTCGTCGGAGTCGGACGAGGACGCAGACCGATGAACGCGTGGGTCGTCGTCGCGGTGACGGTACTGCTCATCGCGCTGAGTGCGTTCTTCGTCGTCATCGAGTTCGCGCTGCTCGGTGCCCGTAGGCATCGACTGGAGGAGAAGGCAGGCACGAGCCGATCGGTGCGGGCCGCGCTGCGCGGAATGAACGAGTTGACGATCATGCTGGCAGGCGCGCAGCTCGGCATCACTGCCTGCACCTTCGCCCTCGGTGCCGTCACCAAGCCTGCCGTCGATTCCTGGCTGGGCCCGGTGTTCACCTCGTGGGGGGTTCCGGGATGGTTGGCCGGAACCGCCGCGTTCGCGCTGTCGCTGTTGCTCGTGACGTTCCTGCATCTGGTGATCGGTGAGATGGCCCCGAAATCCTGGGCCATCGCACACCCCGAACTCGCTGCCACCATCATCGGGTTGCCGTCTCGGGCGTTCATCCGCCCCTTCCGGCTGTTCCTGGTGTGGGTCAACAAGATCGCCAACACGCTCGTCCAACGGTCGGGAGTGGAGCCGGTCGAGAACGCTGCGGTCGGCGGCCGCGACGCCGAGACCATCCGCAACCTCGTCGAGTACTCGTCGCAGGTCGGCGTATTGGAACCGGAACTGCAAACCCAGATCACCCGGGTGATCGAACTCGAGACGCTGACCGTCGAGAAGATCACGGTGCCCGATTCCAAGGCGACGTCGGTTCCGCACGACGCCTCGGTGTCCGACGTGCAGGCAGCGGCGCTGCGGTCCGGTCACCTGCGGGTACTGCTCACCGACAGCGCAGGCGCGACGCCCGGTGTCGTGCACGTGCGCGACACGTTGCTGGCAGCCGCCGAGGAGCCCGCCGCCGACTACGCACGGGAGGCCTACTCGGTCGACGGATCGACACCGGTGTACGAGTTGCTGCGGCAGATGCGCAACCGCAGCGTCCAGCTCGCGGTTGTCGAGACCGACGGACAGTTCCTCGGCATCGTCACGCTCACCGACGTCATCAAACGGGTACTGCCCACGGCTCGTGCTGCACAGCAGGACAATTCAGCCGCGCGGTTGCATCCGACTGTTGGGTAGCGCAGGTGCGTGCAGTCGAGATCCCGGATAGCCCTCGACGGTGCCGAACTGCTCGCTGCCGCGCTCGTAGGCGGCCCGATACTCGACGACGTCCTCGTGGCTGCGGCCGACGAAGTTCCACCACATGACGATCTGCTCCCCGAACGGCGGTCCACCGAGCAGCAGCATCCGCACCGGCTCTCGGGTCGGATTGTGCAGATCGAGCGTCGAATCGCCCGGTTCGCGGTAGCCGAGATCGGCTGCGGCGAGGACGGTCTCGTCCAGCGTCACGGTGCCCTGATCGACGATGACGCCGTGCTCGAACGTCGGGTCGACGTCGAGGGTGACGCGGGCTCCGGCGTCGAGCACGATCTCGACTCCGAGGAGTGGGGTGAACGTGGCCACCGGCGAGGTCTCGCCGAGCAGTGAGCCGAGAAATACCCGTGCGGTCAGCCCCTGGCTCGTGTGAGTCCGCGGCACGTAATGCTCGAAAGCCGGCTCGGTTAAACGAGATCGGGCTGGAAGTGCCACCCACAGTTGCATGCCGTGCAGAATTTCGGTCTCCGGGGTGGAGGTCTCGGAGTGACTGATGCCGTAGCCGGCCGTCATCAGGTTCAGCTCTCCGGGCCGCACCATGGCATGTGATCCGACGCTGTCGCGATGCTCGATCTCGCCGGAGAACAGCCAGCTGACGGTCTGGAGTCCGGTGTGCGGATGCGGCGGCACGTCCATCGACGAGGCGTCGGGGCCGTAGTGGTCGGCGAAGCACCACGCGCCGATCAGTGAACGCTGTCGCTGGGGGAGCGTGCGCCGGACCTTCAAGGCGCGAGGACCGCCGAGGGGAACCTCGCGTGGGGTGAGAATCTCGATGGTCATACGTGCAACGCGGTTCCGCGGAGCAGCCGCACGTCGTAGGACTCGGCCGCACCGTGCACCTCGGTCGATCCACCGTGGACCGTGTACAGCACCGCATACGAGGTGAAGGTGGCCGGTTGGCCGTCGTCGGAGTCGATGGTGACGCGTGGCAGTACGACCAGCAGGTGGGTCCGGTTGCCGTCCGACAGATTTTCGACGACGGTGCGAACCTCGAAACCCAGGTCGGATCGAGTGACATCGGTGGACTCGAGCGTCTGTCCGCTCAGAACGAGTTGTGCCGCCCAGACGCCGGCGGATCGATGGGCATCGAGGGTCCCGGTGATGTCGTCGCCGGTGAAATCGTAGTGATTCGCTGCTGTGAAAGGCATGGTCACAGGCTATGCCTCGGGTCGACGAAAAACTTCGAAAGAATTTCTCATCCGGTACCCATCCGCCTTGCGAGGTGCTGCGAATGTCCAATGAGACACCCGCTACTGCTGTCGCCCCCGACCGCCGTCAGTAGTGGGTGTCTCCCTTTGTGTGTGGAGCACCGACGTCCACACCGGTTGGGCACGCGACCGTCGAGCGCTACGCAGGCTGGGCGAGACCGGATCAGGAGATTTCGGGCGAGCCGAAACGATGATCGGTACGCTTTCGCACCTGGGCAGTTCGTTTCACAAGGGAGCCACATGCACGAAGACTCTCGATTGCCCGCATCGCGCCACGGCGAGCGAACGAATGCGTCCCTACGACCACGTTCGGGGCGGATACACGGCGAGACACGTAGCCGCCACCGCAAACGATCGACCATCATCTCGTCGCCGAGATCGATCTCGAGCATCACCGTTCCACCGCTCGGACCGCAACCCAGTGCAGCTCAGGTCATCCGCCATTGGTTCGCTGCTCCGCACGATTTCGACTGGATTTTCGTGCACAAGTCGACTCGTCCGCTGCACCGATTGATCCGAGTCGTGTTCGCGAGCTGTGTGGCTCTGTACGCCGCCGTGTCGATGCTGATGCTGGCCTCACCGAACGGGCCGACCGGATCGGGTCCGGTTGCCTACGTGATCTTCATCCTGGTTCTGCAGTGCGCCGCCATCGTGTATCTGCTGTTCGGGCCGCTGCCGGACCGCAAGTGGCAGGTGGTGACTTTCCTGGTATTCGGCGATGTCGGTCTGGCGTCGGTGATTCTTCTCGATGTACCCACGTCGGCGCTGATCGGCACGTTCCTCTTCGCGCTGACAGGGTCGATGTGCACCTTCTTTCTCGGACCGAGGCTGCTCGTAGCGCACCTCGTGTTCGCCAATCTGGTGATCGTCTACATCGGGGCGGCCGCGTACATACAGGGATTGTGGGGTCCGTGGGATGCGATCGCCGCAGTCCTCGTCGCCGGAGGTGCGACGTCGGGTGTCCCGATCTTCGCCCAGATCGCCTGGTCGTTGGTGTGCGAGGATGCACGGCAATCCGAGATCGATCCGCTGACACGGATGAAGAACAGGCGCGGACTGCAGAACGCCATCGAGGATCTGTGGTCGGTCGCTCGCGGCGAGCGGTTGGCATTCGTTCTCGTTCTGGTCGACATCGATCGGTTCAAGAGCGTCAACGATCGCTACGGACACGATCAGGGTGATGCCGTCATCGTCCTCGTTGCCGACCGTCTCCACGGTCACCTCGGGAAGTCGGGCGTGGTGGCGAGAACCGGGGGCGAGGAGTTCGTGGCCGTCCTCGTCGGCGAGTCAGAACAACTGTGTGAACTGGTACTCGAGGTGAGTGGCACTCTGACGGACTGCTCGGATCCGATACCGGTGACAGTGAGCGCAGGCGCAATCGTGATCGCTCCCGATTCCGACGCGTGGACATCAGGGGTCGACGTGGTCAACGACGTCACACGCGCGGCGGACTCCCTCATGTACCGGGCGAAGGCGAACGGCGGAAATCGAACGGTGCTCGAGTCGATGTAGGGCCCAACTCACTGAGCCTGCTGACCAATCGGTCGGTGTCGAGACCCGAACATCCGACGGCGAATTCATCCAGCGGGACGAGGGCGTGGAAGTCGACCCGCACATCACGGTCGTAGGCGACGTCCACGAGATTCGCGAACCGCTGAGCGGCGAACTCGTCGACAGTCGACAGTGGGGGCACCTCGGTGACGGTCAAGCTGGTTGTTTCCTCGAACAGCCGAAGGTAATCGCCCGTCGAGCGAGCGGCGCAGCACAGATCGGCAAACGTGCGCCCGCCGATGCCAGCCTCGAGGATCCAACTTCCCGACGCGAATCGCGACTCACTGGTGCCGGCTGCGCGGTAATCGACGGGACCGTCGACACAGATCACCTCGAGATTCCTCTTCAGCTTCTCGATCGTCGGAACGAAGGTCGGGTGGTACAGCGGATTGGGCAGCAGGTCGTCGGGGGCGTAGTTGGAGGTGACGACCAGAGCGACCCCGCGGGCGAAGAGGGCGTCGAGCAAGCGCGTGATGAGCCGGGCGTCGCCGATGTCGTGGACGTGGAACTCGTCGAAGCACAGCAGTTCGGCCTGCAGTCCGGTGTCGTCCGTCGAGAGGACGTCGTCGATGGCAGCGTCGATCGAGAACCCGTGACGGAAGTACGCAGCGTGCAGGTCGCGAAAGAAGCTGTGGAAGTGGACGCGCTTCTTCGCTGCGGTCTCGGCCCCGGCGAAGTAGGCGTCGAGCAGCCAGGTCTTGCCGCGGCCGACCGGACCCCACAGGTAGACGCCGACGGCACCGGGGGTCGAGAGCGCGTCGGCGGCTGCGGCTTGGGCGTCGTCGAGGGTGAAGTCGGCTTCGAACGTGTCTCGCGGTGCGCTCGCCCTCATGACCGAACCGTACGCCGCGATCCTCTACTTTTATAGAGTGGGTGTGTAGGGTCACGATCATGGATCGCCGAACCGCCATCGCAGATGCGGCGCTCGAAGTCATCGCCCGCGACGGCCTGCGCGCACTGACGCATCGGGCGATCGATTCGGCGCTGGACTACCCGGCAGGGTCGACGTCCTACTACTTTCGCACCAAGTCCGATCTGTTGGCTGCAGTGGCGGCCCGCCTCGTCGAGCGTTCGCACGCGTCGTTCATGGAAACAGCCGACGACGAGAGCGATGTCGCCACGGTCGTGGCGCGCTATCTCCACGATGCGCTCACTCATCGAATGATCGAGCTTCGGGCCCGCTACGCTTTGATGCTCGATCCTGCTGTTGCGCAGGATGTTCGGGATGTGCTGGCTGGATCGTTCTTCTCGCTCGACAGGGCGCGGGAGCTGTTCGACGAGCCGGCTCATGGAGGCGGCCTGGTCTCGCTCTGTGAGGGCTTGATCGCCGACGTGGTGTTCGGCCGTCGCACTTCGAAAGATGTTGCGACGCTGCGAATACCGATCTCCGTCTACCCGCAGGGTACCGGGAGTTCACTGCGAGGGACCCGGGTGGACACCGACCCTCCGTAGTCTCGTCGAGCATGCGATTCGGTCGATTCCTGCCTCTGGTGTGCGTTCACCTCGCGGTGTTGACGGGGTGCGGAACGGACCCGGCAGCGGACCCGACCCCACTAGGCTCGTTCGATCTGCAGGCGCACCGCGGCGGACTCGGCTTGGTCACCGAGAGCACCATCGAATCGTTCACCAACGCACTGCAACTCGGGGTGAGCACCCTCGAATTGGATACTCAGATCACCGAGGACGGCATAGCGATCGTCACCCACGACCGCAAGGTCTCGGACAGCAAGTGCGTCGATGCCGGTGCGCTCACACCGGGGGACCCCGAGTTTCCGTACGTCGGGAAGTTCGTGAACACACTGACACTCGCGCAGATTCGCACCCTCGACTGCGGAGCCCTACCTCTCACGGACTACCCGGAGCAACGACGCGTGCCCGGCGCTCGAATGCCGACCCTCACCGAGGTGTTGGATCTTGTGAAGTCGGCCGAAGCGCCGGATGTGAAGCTGAACGTCGAAACCAAGGTCGAGGCGGGAAGCCCAACCGAAACTGCTCCGCGCGAGCAGTTCGTCGACACGGTTCTGGCGACCATCCGCGACGCAGACATGCTGGACCGGGTCACCGTGCAGAGCTTCGACTGGGGCGCACTGAAACTGGTCCGCGACGCCGAACCCGAGGTGCCGGTGGTGGCACTGACCAACGGTGACTTCCTGCAGGTGGGCCAGGACGGTGCGTCGCCGTGGCTGGGCGGAATCGACGTCGACGATTTCGGAGGAGATGCGATTGCCGCGATCGATTCGTTCGGAGCGTCGGCGTACTCGCCCGTGCAGGGGACCCCGCAGAGCGGGAAGGTCGGCGACCCCGACTTCGAGCTCTACGTCACCCAGGACATGGTGGACTCCGCGCACGAGCGCGGAATACGAGTGATCCCGTGGACCGTCGACGATCCCGACACCATGCGCGCGCTGATGGATCTAGGCGTCGACGGCCTGATCACCGATTACCCCGACCGATTGCGCACCGTCATGAGCGAGCGCGGACTGGCATTGCCCGCGCCCGCCCTGTGACGATTCCCCGTCAGAACGGGTAGCCGACTCCGGTCAACTTCTCGCTGGCGTCCCACAGCTTCGCAGCAAGTGCGGGGTCCTGTGCGGTCTTGGTCATGCTCGCCGGGCCCGGCTTACCGCGCGTCTCGAACAAGGACTTGGGGCCGCTGTACGTGCCGCCACCCGCAACGTCGATCGCGTAGAGCGTGGGACGTGCTCCGGCACTGGCGGATTGCGAAAAGAACTTCAGTCCGATCGGAGCCAGAGTGGACAGTATCTTGTTGCTGCCCAGACCGTCTGGGCTCGAGTACAGCTCGGTGGCCGAGATTCCGGGGTGGGCGGCGTTGCTGGTGACCTTCAGTCCGGCCTTGTCGATCCGGCGCTGGAGTTCGAGCGCGAACAGGATGTTCGCGAGCTTGGAGTTCGCGTACCCACGCTGGGGGTTGTACCCGCGTTCGAGCTGGAGATTGTCGAAATCGAGCTTGGGGCCCTGCCGGTGCGCGACGGAAGCGATGGTGGTGATCTTCGCGTCCGCAGCGAGCTTGGGAAACAGCAGGCCGGTCAGGGCGAAGTGGCCGAGGTGATTGGTACCGAGCTGGAGCTCGAACCCGTCCGCCGTCTCGGTTCGCAACGCGGGCATCATGACGCCGGCGTTGTTGATCAGCACGTCGATCGACTCCGGTGCCGACGCGGCGTACTCACGAACCGAGGCCAGGTCGGCGAGATTCAGGGTGGCGGTGTCGACGGTTCCGTTGGGTGCCTCCGCCGAAATTTTGGCAGCGGCGGCATCGGCCTTGTCCTTGTTGCGGCACGCGAGCGTCACGTGGTCGCCTCGCTTCGCCAACTCCAAGGCGGTGTAGTAGCCGATACCGGTGTTCGCACCGGTGATGACAACGCGTCTCTGCTTGGTTTCGGGCACGCCGCCAGGCTACCGGTCTGTTTTAGACTTTGCCCGTGAGCAGAGCAGAAGCCGACGAACATGCGGAGTTTCCGAAGGGCACCGGAAATCCCGCGTCTCGGGCACTCCGCGCGGCCGGATACCGGTGCCTGGACGATCTCGCCGGGGTGCCCGCGGCCGAGCTAGAGACACTGCACGGTGTCGGTCCGAAATCGCTGGCAGTCATCCAGGCAGCACTGGAGCAGACCGGTCGATCGCTGGGTTGAATGCCCCGAGCCTCAGACCCAGTGACTCGGACGCGTCAGCGCCGACCTGCCGGTTCTGCCTCGAAACTTCATCGTCGTGCGTGCCTGCCAGGGCCGAGCAGATCCGATGGGCCGTGGATTCCACGTTTATCGGACTCTCCTCTCCTGCGACATACCGGGCTACAGTGTTTCTACGAAGCAGCTGGGCGCACGGCATTTCAGGAGGCCGTCCATGGCCGAACTCGAGTACGACGCGGTGGTGACCTCGCTGCGTGCTGCCGGGTGTGTATTCGCCGAGGAGGAAGCCGAGATCCTCGCCGAGTCCGCGTCCACTCCGACCCAGCTACAAGAGATGCTCACACGCCGCGTCGCCGGCGAACCGCTCGAGCACGTTGTCGGGTGGGTGTGGTTCTGTGGTCGACGCATCGCCGTCGAACCGGGCGTGTTCGTTCCGCGACGCCGCACCGAGTTTCTCGTCGAATGTGCTGCAGCGCTGCGTCCTTCGGTGTTGCTGGACCTGTGCTGCGGTTCCGGGGCGATAGGTCTGTCGGTCGAGGGTCTCACCGAATTGCACGCCGCCGATATCGACGCCGCGGCGGTCGCGTGTGCCAGGCGCAACCTCGATGCAGGCGGGGGCGCGGTGCCGGTCGGTCACGTGCACCGCGGTGACCTGTACGACGCACTGCCGCCGGAACTGCACGGCAGATTCGACGCGATCGTCGTCAACGCTCCCTACGTCCCGACCGGCGACATCGGGCTGATGCCACGTGAGGCGCGCATCCACGAGCCGCACATCGCGCTCGACGGCGGTACGGACGGTGCCGGGATTCATCGCCGCGTTGCCGTCGACGCGCCGCTCTGGCTGGCCCCCGGCGGGCATCTCCTCGTCGAAACCAGTGCAGCACTGATGCATTCGACGCTGCAGACCGTGGTCGAGGCCGGATTCGCAGCCAGTATCCGCAAGTCCGAGATGTTCGACGCCGTCGTGGTGATCGGTTCGATGGGCGAGCAGTGATCGACCGGGTGTTTCGATCGTGGGTCTTCGTGGCATTCCCCGGGGCATGACTACATTGCTGTTTGCGGTAACCGCTGCCGATCACTGGACCTTGAACGACGGAAGCAAGCACCCCACCGGATACTGGGCCGAGGAGCTCGTCGAGTCCCATCGCACGTTCGTCGACGCAGGCTGGGACATCACGGTCGCCACGCCGGGCGGCAAGGCTCCGGTCGTCGACCAGGGCAGCCTCGCGGTCGACGCCAACGGCGGCGACGAAGAGAAGGTGGCGGATCAGAAGAGCTACCTCGCCTCTATCGAGTCGATCCTGTCCTCGCCTGCAAAGCTCGAGGAGCAGAAGGCGTCGGACTTCGACGTCGTCTTCGTTCCCGGCGGTCACGGACCGATGGAAGACCTCGCCGTCTCCGAGAGCTTCGGTGCACTGGTTGTCGACTTCCTCGACTCGAACAAGGTGGTGTCCGCGGTGTGCCACGCACCGGCCGCTCTTCTTCCTGCCGTCCGCAGTGACGGAACCTGGGCGTTCGACGGCTACGAGCTCACCGGATTCACCGATGAGGAGGAGACCCAGGCCGGTCTCGCCGAGAAGGCCCCGTGGCTGCTCGAGACCCGGCTGCGCGAGAACGGCGCGAAGTTCGATTCCGCCGATGCGTGGGCACCGAACGTCGTCGTCGACCGCAACCTGTACACGGGTCAGAACCCGGCGTCGACGCGTCCTCTCGCCGAGAAGCTGGTCAGCGCGCTGAAGTAGCAGGTCTGGACGGTCGGCGTTCTGCCCACGGAGAACAGTGGACACCGAAGGGAACATCACTACTGCTTTCGAAGTTGAGCCCCAATAGCTCAATCTTTTGGAGGAGAAGTGACCGAAACCGTTCGTGTCCCCGTGCTTTTTCTGACCGACCCGATCGTCCTGCCCGGAATGGTGGTGCCCGTCGAGCTCGACGAGGCTGCGCGCGCCGCCGTCGACGCGGCGAAGGCGAGCAACGATGACACGTTGCTCGTCGCGCCGCGTCTCGAAGACCGCTATGCCGCGTACGGCGTCCTCGCCACGATCGTGCAGATGGGACGCCTGGCCGACGGCCGTCCGGCCGCGGTCATCAAGGCCGGCCGCCGCGCCCACATAGGCCACGGCGTCAGCGGACCCGGCGCTGCCCTCTGGGTGGAAGCCGAACCCGTACCGGACGAGGCCGCAGGCGATGACCTCAAAGCCCTTGCTGCCGAATACAAGCAGCTCGTCGTGGCGATGTTGCAACGTCGCGACGCATGGCAGGTGATCGACTCGGTCAACAAGCTCACCGACCCGGGCGCGATCGCCGATACCGCCGGCTACGCGTCGTATCTCACCGACGTGCAGAAGCGGGACCTTCTCGAAACACCGGACGTGGCAACGCGTCTGACCTCCCTCATCGAGTGGACCAGGGCCCATCTCGCCGAGGTCGAGGTCAACGACAAGATCTCCGGCGATGTCCGCGAGGGCATGGAGAAGACCCAGAAAGAATTCCTGCTCCGGCAGCAGTTGGCGGCCATCCGCAAGGAACTCGGTGAGGACGAGCCCGACGGTGCCGACGACTACCGCGGCCGTGTCGAGGCTGCGGACCTGCCCGAGAAGGTGCGCGAGCAGGCGCTGCGTGAGGTCGGCAAACTGGAGCGGGCCAGCGACCAGAGCCCCGAGTCGGGTTGGATCCGCACGTGGCTCGACACCGTGCTCGACCTGCCGTGGAACAACACGACCACCGATAACAACGACATCGATTCTGCGCGTGCGGTTCTCGACGCCGACCACCACGGACTCGACGACGTGAAGGATCGGATCGTCGAGTACCTGGCCGTTCGGGCGCGTCGCTCCGAACGTGGTCTGCAGTCGGTCGGTGGGCGTGGGTCCGGTGCCGTCATGGTGCTCGCGGGCCCGCCCGGAGTCGGCAAGACCTCGCTCGGTGAGTCGGTGGCCCGTGCGCTCGGTCGGAAGTTCGTGCGCGTCGCCCTCGGTGGTGTCCGCGACGGGGCCGAGATCCGCGGGCACCGTCGTACGTACGTCGGTGCGTTGCCGGGCCGGATCGTGCGGGCCATCGGTGAGGCGGGATCGATGAATCCCGTTGTCCTGCTGGACGAGATCGACAAGGTCGGCTCGGACTATCGCGGCGACCCCAGCGCCGCTCTGCTCGAGGTGCTGGACCCGGCGCAGAATCACACGTTCCGTGATCACTACCTCGATCTGGATCTCGACCTGTCCGACGTGGTGTTCCTCGCCACCGCCAACGTGATCGACCAGATTCCCGGCCCGTTGCTCGACCGGATGGAACTGGTGACCATCGACGGCTACACCGAGGACGACAAGGTCGTCATCGCCCGCAACTACCTGCTCCCTCGTCAGATGGACAGGGCGGCAATCACATCCGAGGAGGTGACGGTCACCGACGCCGCGCTGCGCACGATCGCGGCCGAGTACACCCGCGAGCCGGGAGTGCGCCAGCTCGAACGCCTGCTGGCCAAGGCGCTGCGCAAGGTCGCGACGAAGTTGGTGGGCACCACCGAGGTTCTGTCCATCGACGAGCCGGACCTGGTGACCTACCTCGGTCGTCCGCGCTTCACTCTCGAGGCGCACGAGCGCACCGAAGTGCCGGGTGTGGCAACGGGTCTGGCGGTCACCGGACTCGGCGGCGATGTGCTGTTCATCGAGGCTGCGTCGACCGAAGGCGATCCGGGTCTCAAGCTCACCGGTCAACTCGGCGACGTGATGAAGGAGTCCGCGCAGATCGCACTGTCCTACGTGCGCTCGCACGCAGCACGATTCGGCGTCACGCAGGAATCTCTCGACCGCAGCATCCACGTGCACGTTCCGGCGGGCGCGGTGCCGAAGGACGGTCCGTCGGCGGGTGTGACGATGGTGACGGCCCTGGTGTCGATGGCCACCGGACGGCCGGTGCGCTCGGATGTCGGCATGACCGGTGAGGTCACGCTGAACGGTCGGGTGCTGCCGATCGGTGGGGTGAAGCAGAAGTTGCTGGCTGCGCAGCGTGCGGGCCTGACGACGGTGTTCATACCGGCGCGCAACGAACCGGATCTGGACGATGTGCCCGCAGAGGTGTTGGAGGCGTTGGATGTTCGCCCGATGACCGAAGTCGCCGACATCATCGCGCTCGCCCTGGAGCCGACGGCCGCAACCGTGGCGGCGTGAGTTCGGTGCAGTCGAGGTCGGTAAGGGGATCCGCACTTGACCTCGACCTATGTCGAGGTTCTACGTTGGTGACATGAGGTTGATGACATGAGCATGGAGATGACCGCCTGGAACCAGATGTATCGCACGATGAACAGGCCGGACACTCAGTCGTCGTTCTCTAAGGTGACGGCCCGCAGGATCCTGACGTTCGCTGCGCCGCATCGCCGTGCCCTCGGTGGGTTCCTGGTGCTCAGCGTGGCCCTGGCCGTTCTTGCCGTGGCCACGCCGGTGTTGGCCGGCCGGGTGGTCAACGCCATCGTCGACGGGCGCGAGCTGCGCGTGGTGGTGTGGCTCGCCGTGGCGATCGCGGCCATCGCTCTGGTGGACGCCGTGGTCGGTCTGATCAATCGGTGGCTCTCGTCGAACATCGGGGAGAGCTTGATCCTGGATCTGCGGACCGCGGTGTTCGATCACGTGCAGCGCATGCCGATCGCGTTCTTCACCCGAACCCGCACCGGTGCGCTGGTGAGTCGACTCAACAACGACGTCATCGGAGCGCAACGCGCATTCAGCACCACGCTGTCCGGGGTCGTCAGCAACCTGGTGACGCTGGCGCTGACCCTGGTGGTGATGATCGGGATCTCCTGGCAGATCACGCTTCTGGCATTGATTATGCTTCCGGTGTTCGTGCTTCCCGCTCGCCGGATGGGTCGACGCCTCGCGCGGTTGCAACGTGAAGCGGCAGCGCACAATTCGGCGATGAGTACGCAGATGACCGAACGATTCTCGGCACCGGGAGCAACGCTGGTGAAACTGTTCGGTCATCCCGAACAGGAATCGGTCGAGTTCGCGGTGCGAGCCAAGCGCGTCCGAGACATCGGAGTACGCAGCGCCATGGTGCAGACGGTGTTCGTGACGGCGCTGACTCTCGTCTCGGCACTGGCCCTGGCCGTGGTGTACGGACTGGGCGGCTTCTACGCCCTGCGGGGGACGCTCGACCCGGGTTCGGTTGTTGCGCTGTCTCTTCTGCTGGCTCGCCTGTATTCCCCGCTGACTGCGCTGGCAAGTGCTCGGGTGGAGATCATGAGCGCACTGGTCAGCTTCGAGCGGGTCTTCGAGGTTCTCGATCTGGTTCCACTCATCGCAGACAAGCCGGACGCACGGACTCTGCCGCCGGGGCCGGTGGCCGTCGAGCTCGACGACGTTCGGTTCGCGTACCCGTCTGCGGACAAGGTCTCGCTCGCCTCACTCGAGGAGGTCGCGACTCTGGATTCGCGAGGGGGAGAGGAAGTGCTGCACGGCGTCTCGTTCCGAGCCGAACCCGGCCAGATGGTCGCGCTGGTCGGTACGTCCGGTGCGGGCAAGTCCACGATCGCACAGTTGATCGCACGGCTGTACGACGTCGACGGCGGTGCGGTTCGACTCGGAGGAGTCGACGTGCGAGACCTGACGGCCGAATCCGTCCGCGGCACAGTGGGAATGGTGACCCAGGACGGTCACCTGTTCCACGAGAGCATCCGGTCGAATCTGTTGTTGCCTCGGCCCGAGGCAACCGACGTCGAACTGTGGGATGCGCTGTCGAGGGCGCGGCTGGCCGACCTCGTGCGATCGCTGCCCGGCGGCCTGGACACCGTTGTCGGCGAGCGAGGGTACCGACTCTCCGGTGGTGAGCGTCAGCGCCTGACGATCGCCCGGTTGCTGATCGCGCAGCCACGAGTCGTCATTCTCGACGAGGCAACGGCTTCACTGGATTCGACGTCCGAGGCCGCCGTGCAGGCTGCGTTGGCCGAGGCCTTGGAAGGAAAGACGTCGGTGGTCATCGCGCACCGGCTCTCGACCATCAGGGCAGCCGATGTGATCCTGGTGATCGAGGACGGGCGAGTCGCCGAGCGGGGCACGCACGACGAGCTCCTCGCAGCGGGAGGCCGTTACGAGGAGCTGCATCGGACGCAGTTCGCACAAACCGGCTAAGCGTCCGGGACCACCGTGGACGGGTCGTCGTCGGTCGCCGCTGCGAGCATCGGGGTGAATCCGTCGATGGCGTAGTCCAGGGAGAGCGGACTCGAATATCCCAGGGCCGAGGGCAGATCGGTGCTGAACGAGCCGATGTAGACGGTTCGATCCTGCTCGACGACGTCGAGTGCGGCGATGATCGGGTTGGCCTGCAGTTGCTCGCGGCTCTGGCCGGCGATGACGAGGACGTCGGTGTCGAGTCGGTCGAGATTTTCGGGACTGATGGTCTCGGAGGCGTCGGGAATCTCGAAGCCGAGGTCGGTGAAGAACAGGGCGCGGATGTCGTCCCTGCCGAGCAGCAGGTAGCTGCCGTCGTCCATGACGAACGCGAGAGACAGTGACTTGCCGGTGAACTGAGGATTCTCGGCCTCGGTGTCGGCGAACTTCTGCTCGAGCGTAGACGTCTGGTCCTGTGCTTCCTGCTGCTTGCCGAGTGCTTCGCCGACGACGGCGAACTCCTGCTGCCACGTCGCGGCGGGCACGTTCTCGTAGCCGCCGATGTCGGCGATCGTCGGGGCCATCCCGGAGAGCTGGTCGTACTGGCCCTGGTCGATGAAGGAGTACGGGCCGAGGATCAGGTCGGGTGCCTGCGCGGCGATCTGCTCGAGGTTGAGATCGGTGCTGCCGACCTCGGGAATCTCGGTACCGCCCAACGCTTCCTGGGCCCATGGGCGCTGCCGGTAGTCGTAGCTGAGGTTGCCGCGGGTCGCGACGGGCTTGACGCCCAGTGCGAGGGCGAAGTCCTGCTCGTTGAACCCGATCGTCACGACGCGGGTGGGCTCGGTGTCGATGACCGTCTCACCGAACCGGTGATCGACGGTGACCGGGAATCCGTCGGCGCTCCCGGAGTTACCGGTGGGTTCGGGCTCGTCGGTGGACGAGCAGCCGACGGCCAGCGCCAGAACCGAGGCACCGGTGACGACGAGCTGGACAGACTTCTTCATGGGGTCTCCTCGCAACGGAACTTAGCGAGGTTAGCCTAACCGACCCATCGAAGCGTCGATCACGTGCCGGGGTCGGACGTCCCGATCAGCAGGTGGACGTCGCGGGTACACCTGCGAATCGCTGGTCGATCCATTCGAGTGCCTGCGGAAGACCGAGCACTGCAGCAGTCAGGTGATCGTTGCTGGGCACCTTCACCTCGGTCACCAGTACTCCGGCGCGGCAGTACCGGGCAATCGTGTTGTCGATGGCGCTGACCGGGATCAACGCATCGGAGGGGCTGTGCCACTCGAAATACGGTGCCTTCGGTACGCCGGGGTACAGTTCGACGCTGTTGTCGTTGACGGCGGCGATCGCTTCCGGGCTGCTGATCAGATCCAGCGTGCCAGCGACCTCCATGGCGCTCTTGCCTGCGCCTGCCGCGATGATGTCGTTGGTGCACCCGTTCTGGATCTGGCTCTCGATCTGCTTGCCGAGCGGGTTGAGTTGAGAGCTGATCGGGATGCGGGTGGGGTACTCGCGCTCGATTCCGAGCGCGGCAGCGAACGCCAGACCGAACATGGGGTGCGGGGCGAAACCGAGATCGCGGGCCATGCGCTCGAGGTTCATCGGAGCACCACCGTTCGCGCTGCCGACGATGTTCAGCTCGGGTGCGTAGTCGTTCTGAAGCGCAGCTGCCCATGCGGTGGCCATTCCACCACCGGAGTAGCCGGCCAACGCGACCGGGCTCTGCTGAACCTGGATGGGATCGAAGCGCTGAGTGGCGCGAATGCTGTCCAGCACGATTTGTCCGCCGAGCTTGGCGGCGCCGTAGGCGCTGTTGGGTCCGAGGTGATCGGCGATGACGACGGTCCAGCCGCGCTGCAGTACTGCATTCAGTGCGGGTGCTTCACGAATCTGGAGATTGGGGTCGTTCGTCCACAGCGCTTGTGAAGGTGCACATTCGAGACCGAGAGCATTGATGATGTGTTGGTAGGAAAGCACCGGCCCGTTGGGTGCTTTGTTTTGCGGAACCAACACGGTATTTATTGCGGCGATGGGATCGCCGGCCGAATTTGTGGAGCGGAAATTCAGCTGCCACACGTCGACGCCGAAGAATCCTGGGGGCGGGGGCATCGGGCGGCTCGAGATCACGTCGCCCGGTGCGAGCGCATCGAGATCCACAGGCGGAGAGTAGAAGCCGTCGGCGATAGGCGTCGGATACAACGGCGCTGCAACTGCCTGACCTGCGCCGACGAGTGACGAACACACGACAGCAACCGCCGTCATGCTGACAGCGCCTGCCAACTTGAGAACCCGCATGTGGTAAACCCCTCCGTGCCTGAACCGAAGCGACGAGCGCTGCGGTGATCTGGCAAGCCCCCATAGAGCCGGCCCGCAAACCGTTATAGCTGACGACTCGTGACTTGTTACGCTCCCCCGGAAACGATGTGCGCCACGGTACGCATCCGCTCATTTTATGGCAACCGAACGTTACCTATGCTCGTTTCTTCGGTAGAAATCAAGTAATCGACCGGGAGCATTCTCGTCATTCCTGACGCACCGCCTTCGGTTCCTTGTCCGGGCGCAGACCGCGCCAGCTCGGATGCCGCAGATGGCCGGATTCCGTGGCCTCGTAGAACCGAACCTCGCCGACGAGGACAGGCTCGACCCACACCGCTCCGTTCCGATCGGCCGGGGGCAACACCGAGGAGAAGGGACTGTCCGACGCCTCGAGTGGGGCCAGGAGGGCACCGAGCGTATCGAGCGCACGATCGTCGAACCCGGTTCCGACGCGTCCCACGTAGCGCAGTCGCTCCCCGTCGGGAATGCCCATCAGTAACGAGCCGAACCCGCCGGAACGGCGACCCTGTCCCCGACGCCACCCACCGATGACGATCTCCTGGGTTCGCCAGTTCTTGAACTTGATCCAGGTGTGGGCGCGCTTGCCGGGTTGGTAGACGGAGTCGGTGCGTTTGGCGACGACACCTTCCCAGCCCCGCTCTCTGCTTTCGGCGATGGCATCCGCAGCGGTCCCCGTCAGTCGTGGTGGCACCAGCACGGAGTCGAGTCCGGTGGTGAGAAGTTCGAGCAACCGTCGTCGATCCGAGTACTTCTTGCGCAGCAGTGACGTGCCGTCGAGGTGAAGCAGATCGAACGCGATGAATCGGATCTCGTCACGGGTGGCGTTCTGCAGTTTCTCGAAGCTGCTGACACCGCTGTCGTCGAACACGACGACTTCCCCGTCGACGACGGCGTCGTGCTCGGCAAGGTCGTCGGCGAACGATTGGAGTGCGCCGAATTTCTCGGTGTAGTCGTTGCCGCTTCGCGTGCGTAGCGTCATCGAACCGTGCGTGAGTTCGGCGACGATGCGGAACCCGTCCCACTTGCCTTCGAACGACCACTCGTCGTTCGGAAGATCGCGGATGTCGCCTGCGGTGGCGAGCATCGGTGAGATGTTCTTGGGCTCGGGCTTGTCGGGTGCGTCTTTCATCAGGTGCATCAACCACTGGCTGCCCTTGGTGCGGATCAGTGCGAACCGCCCGCGCGCCTTCTGTCCGTGCAGGACGACGATGACTTCGTCGTCTCGCCACTTCTCGAGTTCGTAGGTTCCGCTGTCCCAGATCGTGACGTCGCCGCCGCCGTACTCGCCCTTGGGTATTCGTCCGGAGAATGTCGCGTATTCGAGCGGGTGGTCCTCGGTGTGTACCGCCAGTCGATTCTGCTTCGGGTCGACCGGGATGTTCTTCGGGACGGCCCACGACACCAGGACGCCGCCGTGTTCGAGTCGGAAGTCGTAGTGCAGTCGTCGGGCATGATGCTCTTGGATGACGAAGGTGTCGTTGTTGCCCTGTGGCTCGGTGGTGGTCGGTATCGGCTCGGGAGTCTTGTCGGCGCTGCGCATGCTGCGGTACTTGACGAGTTTGTCTGTGGTAGCGCTTCTTTCGGGTGCCGAGTCCATGGTGGGGTCCAGTTCTGCCAGTAGATCGCCCAGGTCACGGAATCGCTCGAGCACCTCCTCGAACCGAAGCTGTTGCAGGCCCGTCGCTTCCAGCTCGTCCCACGTGCGTGGTGCTGCGACGGTGGGTAGGGTTCGCCCGCGTAGCGAGTACGGGGCGACCGTCGTCTTCTTGCCGTTGTTCTGGCTCCAGTCGACGAACACTCGACCGGTTCGCTTCGCCTTTGCCATCGTTGCCGTCACCCGATCCGGCGAGCGCTCTTCCAACAAGGTGGCCACACGCTTGGCGACGGTGGAGGCCCCCGCAGTCGACAGCGGTTTCTCCAGCGGGACGTACAGGTGAATTCCCTTGCTGCCGCTGGTGACCGGATACGCAGTCATCCCGATATCGCCGATCAGATCCCGTATCTCGCAGGCGACTTCGGCGCACCGGGCGAGATCCACGTCGTCACCGGGATCGAGGTCGAAGACCATGCGGGTGGCGGGGCCGGGATCGTTGCCGTCGAATCGCCACTGTGGCACATGCGCTTCGATGGCCGCCTGCTGGCCGAGCCACGCGAGATCGGCTGCGGCGGAGAACAGTGGGTAGGTGACGACGCGGTCGGAATGCTGCATCGAACGTCGATCGAGCCAGTCGGGGGCAGACGCAGCGAGGTTCTTCTCGAAGAACGACGACTGGTCGACGCCGTTGGGCCAGCGCTTACGGGTCACGGCTCGGCCGACGAGGTGCGGCAGCATGGCGGGTGCGATGGCGACGTAGTACTCGATGATGTTGCCCTTGGTGGTGCCGGTTTCGGGGAACAGCACTTTGTCGAGGTTGGTGACGGAGACCTTCCGACCCTCGATCTCGAGCGTGGCCATCGTCATAGGTTAACGGCCGCCGTCTGAAGATGCGGGGGAGTTGTGACAGGCTCGAATACATGGCGACGATCAGTGTCTCGGTACAGATGCCCGAAAATCCGCAGGGCGCGTGGGACAAGGCTTCCGCGCTCGATCGGTTCGACGAGTGGATGACCATTCACGGTGGATGGTGCAGCCCACCGCCGAAGAAGGTCGGCAAGGGCACCGAGGTGGAGTCGCTGGTCAAGGTCAAGGGCTTCAAGAACACGATCAACTGGACCTTCACGGAGTACGAAGAGCCGAAGTTGATCGAGATGTCCGGCCGCGGCAAGGGCGGGGTGCGGATCTCGCTGACGGTCCATGTGCGTGAGGCCGAGGGTGGTTCGGAGCTGACACTCGACGCGAAGTTCGGTGGGGGCGTGCTGTTCGGTCCGGTGGGATCGGTGGTGGCGCGGGCGCTGGACACCGATGTCAAGAAATCCGTTGCGAACCTGGCGGCGTTGAGCTGACACGTCTCTGCTGAAGTAGCTGCACGACAACCTTTTCCAGCCCCGCATCGATGTCTCGGTGCGGGGCTGGAGACTGCATGGGATGCTCCACTCGAGGCCTCGATCGAGAGATTCCCCGCGTGCGACCCGTCCGAGTGGAGCAAAAATTGCGGAAGACCCCTACCGCTGACGAGTCTTTCGCAACCACCACAGTCCCGCGATGGGGAGCACCACCGGGATGAAGACGTACCCGGATCCGAAGTGCGACCACACCGTCGGCTCCGGGAAGTCCTGGGGCTGGATGTAGCTGAGGGTGCCGATGCCGATGACTCCGACGAGTTCGATGATGCAGGACACCGTCACCACGCGTCGGGATGCCTCGGTTGCTCGGGCCAGTCCCACAGTGGCCACGATGTAGACGACCGCCGCGAAAGCCGACAGCAGATACGCGATCGGGGCGTCGTCGAATCGAGTGGTGAGCTGCACGATCGAGCGTGCTGTCGCCGCGACGGCGAACACGGCGTAGACGGCAATGAGGAAGCGCCCGAATCCGGTGCGCGTTGCTTGCTGGAGGTTGTCAGGCATATCCGGCCCAGATCTGGCTCAGGCGCAGCACCATGGCCGCGAGGGTGAGGACGGCAACGAGCAGTACCGCGGTGCCGCCGCGGGAGCGGTCGCCCAGGGACCACCACGTCCCGAGCGGAAGCAGAAACAGCAGTCCGACGAGGTAGGACCCGAACGTGAGTCGGTGTATGTCTCGATCCGAGGTGAACATCATGACGAATCCGATGACGGCCTGCAGCGCGACGACGGCCTCGGTGGCAGCGATGGTCCAGAACAGGGCTCGATCGGACTTGTCCTTGAGCAGGACCGGTCGGTTCATGGCGAGCTTCACGAGCACCCAGATGCCTACGACCAGGGACAACGCGTACAACAAGCCGGTGACGGCGCCGATCATCGAGTTCCTCGTCAAGTTCGGAGTGGATGGGTGGTTCGACCTCCACACTATCCGCGTAACGCCACGTCAACACTGTGAGGCCCTCGAAACACGGCGTTGTTCCGGGTGTGACCAATCGGAAATGGATGGGGCTTGTACTTGTTCCATGCCCGCAGAGGATCTGCTCTCTCGCCGGACATGACCTTTCTTCCCACGGTGGCCACAGGCGTCCACCTCATCCAGCCAGCTCTGCGAACTTCAGGAGACACCCGTGTCAGACATCGACCAGGCCATCGCCGAGAACATCAAGAAGTCGCTCGAAGAGATCCCGCACCCTTCACTCCCCAAGGGCAGCAACATCTACGGCTCCACCAAGATCTTCCCCGACTACAAGGCCGAGAACGGCGAGAGCTACTTCACGCTGGTGCACGGCATCGCACACGAATCGTCGGTCTCCTTCGTCGCTGTGCTCCAGGCAACGCGCGCTCTGCGCAAGGGCTTCGAGTCCGCCATGTACTTCTACGGCCCCGGCGCTATCAATTGCCTTGCCACTCGGGGCTTTCCGACGACCGGTGACTCCGGCTTCCCGGGCGAGCAGAACATCAACGATTCGCTCGCGACATTCATCGCCGAGGGCGGCACCGTGTTCTGCTGCCGCTTCGGGCTCGCACTGCACGGTGGCCGCGAAGAGGACCTCATCGAGGGCGTCATCCCGGCCCATCCCCTGGACGTGCAGGACGCGTTGATCCACTACGCGCGCAAGGGTGCCATCATCAATTCGACCTACATGGTCTAGGGGATCTCGATGTCCATCTCTACACGCGTGGATCTGGCGTTGCTCGGAATTCGAGGAGCAACGCCGGTGTCCAGAACTGCCGGTGCAGGCCCGAGTGACGATGGACATGTCCGCATCGATGGCCTCGGCGCAGCCATCCCCCGCAATCCGCTCAGCCCGTACGTTCTCGAAGAGGGGCGAGTGTTGTTCGACGGCAACGACATCGGACTCGATGTTCAGGCCGTCGATCGCCCGAAGTTCTACGACCTCGCCACAGCCGACGGCGTCGCCTACGAGAAGATCGCCAAGCTGCACGGCTCCGGCGTCCTCGCTACGACCGTGGTGCAGACGTGCATCCGCTACGACGCCGACCAGCGGTGTCGCTTCTGCTCCATCGAGGCCTCGCTCGAGGCCGGGGACACCATCGCGGTCAAGACCCCGGTGCAGTTGGCCGAGGTGGCCGAGGCGGCGGTGCGACTCGACGGCGTCACACAGATGGTCATGACGACCGGCACCTCGGCCGCAAAGGACCGCGGTGCTCGCCACCTGGCCCGATGCGTGCGCGCCATCAAGGCGGTGGTTCCGCAGTTGCCGATCCAGGTGCAGTGCGAACCTCCCGGCGATCTGCAGACGATCCAAGATCTGTACGACGCCGGAGCCGATTCCATCGGCATCCACGTCGAATCTCTCGACGACGACGTTCGACGCCGGTGGATGCCGGGCAAGGCCTCGGTCTCGATGGACGAGTACCGCGCGGCGTGGAAAGAAGCGGTTCGTGTCTTCGGACGAAACCAGGTCTCGACGTACATCCTGGTGGGACTCGGTGAGGATCCCGACGAATTGGTAGCAGGCGCAGCAGAACTGATCGAGATGGGGGTCTACCCCTTCGTGGTTCCGTTCCGGCCGCTCGCCGGAACGTTGGCAGTGGACATCGACCGAGCGACGGCACCGAGCCGAGACGTTCTCGAAAACGTCACCCGACGCGTCGCCAAGGAACTTCAGGCCGCGGCGATGCTCGGATCCGAACAGAAGGCAGGCTGCGCGGCATGCGGTGCGTGCAGCGTTCTGCAGAACGCGGGAGGCTGACATGTTCGGTGTCGTGGAACAGGGCGACCTTGCCGGATTGTCCGGTACTGCAACCACTGTCGTCGAGCCCGGGTTCATCGTCCAGCCGTGCGGAAGTACAGCGGAGCTCGACGCCTATCGTGCACTCCGGAGGGCGACCTTCGTTGCCGAACAGGGCTTGTTCGCCGGCACCGATCAGGACAACATCGACGACGACCCACGAGCAGTCGTTCTGGTCGCCACCGATCGGGACGGCACCGTGCTCGGCGGAGTGCGGCTGGCACCCTGCACCGCAACGGATCTGGGGTGGTGGGCGGGAAGCCGGCTCGTGGTCGCTTCTTCGGCGCGCACCTCCGGCGTCGGGCCTGCCCTTGTTCGGGCTGCCTGCGCGCACGCCGAGAGCAGAGGTGTTCTTCGCTTCGACGCGACCGTGCAGAAGAGCAACGAGCAATTGTTCAACCGCCTCGGATGGATTCGCCGCGGCGACGTCGAGGTTGCCGACACGCCGCACGTGGCGATGTACTGGCCGATCGACCGGATCGAACGGCTCGTCTCCTCGACCAAGGCGATGCTCGCCGGGGTACTCGCACCTCTCCGGGCGCAGCCACTCGGACTCGGTGCCAAAGGCTTTCGCGGCGACGACGGCGTTCCGGTACCGGGGAGCGACATGATCGCGGCGTGCGATGCCATCATCCCGTCCATGGTCGATCGCGACCCCGAGTGGGCCGGCTGGTGTGCCGCGCTGGTCAATCTGAACGACCTCTCGGCGATGGGAGCAGGAGCCGTCGGCATGCTCGATTCCGTCGGCGCACCTACCCAGAGTCGGCTGACCCGCATCATCCGGGGTCTCGCCAACGCCTCTGCAGCGTGGCAGGTTCCGGTGCTCGGTGGCCACACCCAGGCCGGGGTGCCGTCGTCGCTGTCGGTCACCGCACTCGGCCGGACCTCGCGACCGGTGCCGGCCGGTGGCGGTGGCGTCGGCGATCGGTTGACGCTCACCGCAGACATCGAAGGCGAGTGGCGACGCGGATATCATGGCCAGCAATGGGATTCGTCGTCTCGTCGGAACTCCGGCGAACTGACGGCCATGGCGACGTTCGTTTCCCGCACCGCACCCAAGGCCGCCAAGGACGTCTCGATGGCAGGCCTGGCGGGTACCACCGGAATGCTGGCCGAGGCGAGCGGGACGGGTGCAGTACTCGACGTCGCCTCGATACCGAAGCCCGACGCAGCGTCGATGGGCGAATGGATCACGTGTTTTCCAGGGTTCGCGATGATCACCGCGGACCGTCCCGGTGCACCCACTGCACCGTCCGGACCTGCGCTGTCCGCAGTCTGCGGAGAGCTCACCGACATTCCGGGCGTCGCACTGCGATGGCCCGACGGAATCACCACTCGCGCGGTCACGTCCACCGTGACCGGATTGGGAGAAGCATGACCACCCACCCGAAGCCCATCACTATTTCCGTCGCCGCAGCCGAATTCGGACGCGACATGGAACAGGGTTACGCCACCATCGCCGCGTTGCTCGAGGAATCGCGCAATCGCGGTAGCCAGCTGCTCGTCCTGCCCGAGGCCTGCCTCGGCGGCTACCTGCCGAGTCTCGGCGGAGGAGACGAGACCGAGGAATCACGTCAGCGTCGACTCAAAGCCCTGCCGCCGGCCCTCGAACTCGACGGCCCCGAGATCAGACGCGTCGTCGACATGGCCGGCGACACCGTCATCACGTTCGGCTTCTGCGAGAAGGACGGTGATACCCGCTACAACGCCGCAGTGACGGTCGACGGCAGTGGAATCCTCGGCTCATACCGCAAGGTGCACCAGCCGCTGGGTGAAAATCTCTGCTACGACGCGGGAGACAGCTACTCCGCCTTCGACACTCCGATCGGCCGCATGGGGATGCAGATCTGCTACGACAAGGGATTCCCCGAGGCAGCACGGGAACTGGCGCTCGACGGTGCCGAGATCGTCGCCTCCATCTCGGCCTGGCCGACGGCCCGCACCGCCACTGTCGAGAACATGGAAGAGGACCGTTGGAAGCAGCGGTTCGACATCTACGACCGCGCTCGTGCACTCGAGAATCAGATCATCTGGGTCGCGGCCAATCAGGCAGGTACCTTCGGATCTCTCCGATTCGTCTGCAGCGCAAAGATCGTCGGACCCGGCGGAGAGATTCTCGCCGGTACGGGCGTCGAACCGGGCTTGGCCACGGCCACCGTCGACGTCGCTGCCCTCATCGGCGCAGCACGTGGCGGCGGCATGTACAACCTTCGTGATCGTCGGCCGTCCGTGTACCGGACCATCACCAAGGAGCCGATCCATGCCTGAGATGTCGTTCCTCGTTCGATGGCCCGACGGACGCGAACAGTCCTGCTATTCACCGTCTCTGGTGATGCACGACTACCTGACGCCCGGCCAGGACTACCCGGTGGCGGAGTTCGTGCAACGGACGTCGGAGGCGTTGACGATCGCCAGCGATCGAGTGCTCGCCAAGTTCGGCATGCGGTGCACCTCGGCCGCACAACAGATGGAGGAGATTCACGGTGTCAGTGCCTCGTACGAGGCCGGTGCCGTTCGCGTACTGAGCATGTCGGGAGCTGAATTGCTATGACGGAGAATCACAGTGCAATAGAAAACTACTCCGTGATCGTCATCGGCGGCGGGCAGGCCGGCCTGTCCATCAGTTGGCATCTGACTCAGCGTGGCATCGAACATGTGGTGTTGGAGCGTGAGACGATCGCGCACGAGTGGAAGGACTCCCGCTGGGACAACTTCACCCTCGTGACGCCGAACTGGCAGTGCGCGCTCCCCGGGTACTCCTACGACGGTGACGATCCCGATGGATTCATGCAGCGTGACGAGGTGTACGCCTTCGTACGCCGCTACGCGGAAAGCTTCGATGCACCGGTCCGAGAGCACGTTTCGGTCGATCAGGCACTTCAGTCGGTGGCGGGTGGCTTCGACCTCCAGACTTCCGCCGGCCCCATGCATGCCGATCAGATCGTCGTCGCCGTCGGTGGGTACCACATCCCCACAATCCCGAGGTTCGCCGAGAAGCTTCCCCGTGACATCGTCCAGATCCACTCCTCCGAATACCGCGGGTCACACCAGTTCCCGGACGGCGACGTGCTGGTGGTCGGCACCGGCCAGTCCGGTGCCCAGATTGCCGAGGACCTGCACCTCGACGGCCGCCGCGTCCATCTGGTGGCGGGCACCGCTCCCCGCGTCGCGCGATTCTATCGCGGCCGCGACTGTGTCGCCTGGTTGCACGACATGGGGGTTTACGATGTCTCCATCGAAGATCAACCCGGCGGCGTCGGCAAACGCGAGAACACGAACCACTACGTCACCGGACGTGACGGTGGTCGAGACATCGACCTGCGCGCATTCGCCACCGAGGGCATGAAACTCTACGGCCGCCTACTGGGAGTCGAGGACGGCGTTCTGCAGTTCGCGCCCACCCTCGAGGCATCCCTCGACGCTGCGGACCGCGTGGCCGAGAGCATCAAGGACAACATCGACGCCTACATCGAGCGCGAGGGAATCAGCGCGCCGAGCGAGGAGCGTTACGTTCCGGTGTGGCGTCCGGAGACCGAGACCACCGAACTCGACCTCGTCGCCGCCGATATCAAGGCCGTCGTCTGGTCCGTCGGCTTCCGTACCGATTATCGCTGGCTGAAGGTCGGCGCGTTCGACGGCGAGGGCCACCCGACGCACAACCGAGGCGTCACCTCGGTGTCCGGCCTGTACTTCCTCGGTCTGCCGTGGCAGCACACCTGGGGTTCGGGGCGATTCGCCTCGGTGGCGAGGGACGCTGCGTTCCTCGCCGATCAGATCGGTCTCGAGATCAGTGCCGCACAACCCCAGAGTCAGATGGTCTGAGCTTCTCGTGGTCCCCATCAAGATCGGCGCGCTGGCAGCGCATTTCGGGAGAGATGTCGACCGAGCCGTACTGAAGATCACCACGATCATCTCCAGTGCGGCCCGAGAAGGCATCGATCTCCTGGTGCTGCCCGACGCGTCCCTCGGGGGCTACATCAACAGTCTGAGCAATCCGGATCCCGCGGAACTGCCGCCCACCCTCGATCCCGACGGTCCGGAACTGGCGGCGATCATCGCCGCGGCCGGGAACATGACGATCTGCATCGGCTACACCGAGCTGTCGAAAGGACTGCGGTACAACGCTGCTGCCTGTCTGACCGGAGACGGCATCCTGGGTAGTCACCGCAAGGTGCACCAGCCGCTCGGGGAGTCGCTCGCCTATGCGGCCGGTGATCACTTCGAGGCTTTCGACACCCCGGTGGGGCGGATGGGCATGTTGATCGACTACGACAAGACGTTCCCGGAGTCGGCGCGGACGTTGGCGCTCGACGGCGCGAGAATCATAGCGGCCCTGTCTGCGTGGCCCGCCAGCGTCACGGATCGAGCGTCTTCTCTTCCGAACGATCGGCAGTCCCGTCTGTTCGATCTGTACGACGCAGCCCGGGCGGCCGAGAACCAGGTGGTGCTGGTCTCGTCCAATCAAACCGGAGTGATGGGTTCGCTGCGCTTTCTCGGGCAGGCGAAGATCGTCGGCCCCGGTGGCGACGTACTAGCGCGGACCTGGTCCAAAGGAGGCCTTGCGGTGCACGAGATCGATGTCGACGCCGAGGTCGACCGAGCGCGCCGGGGGCTGCATCACCTGGCCGAGCGTCGAGTGGATGCCTACCCGAATCTGTTGCAGGAGAAGCCAGGTCAGTGAAGATCAGCCTGTCGACCTACTCGTCCAAGCCGCGCGGCGGAGTGGTGCACACGCTGGCGCTGGCCGAGGCGCTGGCGCGCGCCGGGCAGGACGTGTCGGTGTGGTCCCTCGGCCGCGGTGGCGACAGTACGTTCTTTCGTGACGTGGACCCCGCCGTCGACATCAAAATGGTCCCGTTCGAGCACCGGGAAGGGGAGAACGTCGGAGAACGAATTCTGCGGTCGATAGATGTTCTGCGGCAGGCTTTCACGCCGGACGAGTACGACATCGTGCATGCGCAGGACTGCATCTCCGCCAATGCCGTCGGCCGCTGCATCAGGACCATCCACCACCTGGACGAGTTCACCACGCCCGAGCTGGCCGCGTGCCACGAACGCGCGATCACGGCCCCGTACGCGCGCATCTGCGTGTCGGCGGCGGTGGCGAGCGACGTTCGCCGCGGATGGGGATTCGAGCCCACGGTCATCCCCAACGGCGTCGACGCCGAGAGGTTCACCGCAGCGGCGCAATCGGGCCGATCGCACTGGCGCGAGAAGCTCGGCCGATACGTGCTCGCCGTGGGAGGTATCGAACCGCGCAAAGGCAGCCTGGATCTACTCGACGCCTTCGCCCGGCTGCGTACGCACGACCTGAGATTGGTCTTCGCCGGCGGTGAAACGCTGTTCGACTATCGCGACTATCGTGCGGAATTCGACCGCCGCGCAGCCGAACTCGGTATCGAGCCGGTGATACTCGGTACCGTCGACGACGACGAGTTGCCGCACCTCGTGGCACAGGCTGCTGTGCTGCCGTTCTTCTCGACCAAGGAGGGCTTCGGACTGGCCGCCATGGAAGCACTCGCGGCGTCGACTCCCGTCGTCGCGCGAGATCTGCCGGTACTGCGAGAAGTGTTCGGCAACAGCGTCACCTACGCGTCCTCGGCGCAGACCATGGCAGCCGAGCTTCAACGTGCCGTGCGAGAACCGCAGGATCCGCTACCGGGCCTGACGCTGGCGCACAGCCTCACGTGGGACGAGGCTGCGGGTAAACATCTGGAGTTCTACTCCTCGCTTCGGTGACCGCTGCGCTTGTTGCGCTTGAGCCGATGGGGCTTGAGCTTGTGGAAACCCTTGACCCGTAGTGAGCGAATCGATTTGAGGTAGAACTCGGAGTCGTGACGCAGTTCCTCGGTCATGACGGTGTCGACGAGAGTCGTTCCCGGATTGGCCGAACTGGTCAGGCGCGCAGCGATGTTGACCACGGACCCGTACAGATCACCGTAACGGGCGAGAACCGGCCCCCAGGCCAGCCCGACCCGCAGATCCGGCATGTCTTCCTGTTCGGCGAACGCGTCCTGCAGGTCGAGGGCGATGTGGGCGGCGTCCTCGGGAGTCTGCGCGCTGAACATCACCTCGTCGCCGACGTTCTTGATCACCGAACCACGCCCGCGCGCAATGATATTGGTGGCGAGAGACTCGAACTCCTCGAGGAGCGTGGTCAGTTCGCCGATGTCGAGTCGACGCGTCAGGCTGGTGTAGCCGACCATGTCCGCGAAGCCGACGGCCATGACGGGGCTGTCGGTGGCGTCGTCGGGAGCGGCGATGGACCGTCCGGCCGCCGCGGCCAAGTGCCGTCGCCAGGTGTACGCCTGGAGCGCTTCGAGGGTGGGGACCGTCTCGGCAGCGATATCCCTGGCGTTGTGCCGGATGGTGTCGATATCGTTCTGGTCCTCGTCGCTGCTGGTGATGCGCTCGAGGATGTGAGAGTTCACCACGCCCACTTGCCATTCCGCGAGTCTGGACATCGACTGGCCGAGAGTGCGCGCGATCGCGACCTCCATCTCGGGCTTGATGACCTTCTGCTCGGTGAGTCCGGTGATCAACTTCAGTGCCTCGAGGTCCGCATCGGTGTAGACGACGGCCTCGGTATCGGTGTGGATGGGAAAGCCCATGCCGATCCACAGCGCGATGACCCGTTCGAGCGGCAACCCCGACCTGTCGACGATGTCGGACCGGGTGTACTTCGGAGTGCCCCCCAGGAGATTGCGTTCGATCTCCGCTTGCACCACCGAGTTGATCTCGTTCTCAGGCATATCCCAACGTTCTGTCGAAATAGGAACGGACATCGTCCACGTACGCGTCGATCTTGTCGGGCTCCCAGTCCGTGGTGGGAATGGGCTCTCCGATGGTGACCTTGACGGTACCGGAATGGACGGTGAAATCCTTTTTCCACATCACGTCACCCGCGTTGTGGATGACGATGGGAACGATGGGCACTCCGGCCTGCATCGCCAGGTGGAAGCCGCCCTTCTTGAATCGGCCGAGACGCGACGTCGGCATCCGTGTGCCCTCGGGCGCGATGGCGACCGAGATGCCACTGTGCAATTTCTCGATGGCGGGGCGCATCGCCTCTCGCGCCTGAGAGGGATCACCACGATCGACGTAGGCGACGTCGAAAATCCTGCCCAGCAATGCGAATCGTGGGTCGCGTTCGAGTTCTCGTTTGGCGACCGCGGTGATGTCCCGTCGAAGAATGGACGTGACGATGATCGAGTCGGCGGTGCTCTGATGGTTGAACATGAACACAGCGGGCCGCGCCGACCACGCGTTCTCGGTGCCGGTCACGTCGAGCTTGACTCCGGCAATGGTCAGAGCGATGTCGGGCGCAATGGTGCTCGTGATGTTCGCTCCGTTGCGCCTGCTGCGCGTCAGCAGCCCGAGGCCGAGGCCGATCGATGCGCTGGCCAGCACCGACCCCAGAGCTGCGGTGCTGCGCACGGCCGAGGTCAGATCGGTGCCGCGCTTGGGGCTCTCCAACGTGAGCGAGGGCCACTTCTTCTTGGCGGCGTAGCGCTGCAGTTCGGGATCCGGGTTGAGGGCGATGGGACGGCCGACGGCCTCGAGCAGTGGAATGTCCTCACCGCCGTTGGAGTAGGCGAAGCAGCCGGCGAGAGCGATTCCCTCACGTTCGGCGTAGTCGATCGCGGCCTTGGCCTTGCGTGGTCCCCACAGCGAATCGCCGACCAGCTCCCCGGTCAGGATGCCGTCGGTGACCACCGGAGTGGTGCACAGCAGTGTCTCGAACATCATGTCCTGCTGTACGGGCAGCGCCTGGTAAGGCGTGGCCGAGGTGGCCATCACCAGTCGATGCCCAGCGTGGCGGTGTGCTTCGACGAGGATGCGGGCCTGTGGATAGATCATCGGCGCGATCTCGTTGCGGAACAGCGTGTCTGCCTGTTCCATCAGATCGTCTTCCCGACGGCCCTCCAGGCCCCGGACGGCCTTGCCCATCAGGTTGTCGACCGGGGAGTTGCGCATCCGCATCTCGACGACGGCACTCGATATCTCCCACAGTTCCTTGACCGTCACGTCGAGAGTCTTGAGCCGTTCGAGAAATACTGCACGGGCGGAGAACCCGTTGATCAGGGTGCCGTCCAGATCGAAGAACGCAACGGTGTCCCGGCCGGGTGGAGCGGCGGCGATCGCAATCAGTCGATCGTCGAACTCGGTCATGAATTGTTCTCCTCGGGGGCCGAGATCGGTTCTACCTCGCGCAGCATTCGGTGGGCCATGTCGCGGATCGTGCGTACCTTGCGTGCCCACTCGTCGATCTCGAGCGCGAATGCTCGACGCCGCCGGGCTATACCGTCGGACGCGGAATCGACGAGATCGCGATTCTCGGCCAATTGCAATGCTGTATCGAACAATTCGCCGGAGATCGACTCGCTGTGATCGAGCTGTTGGCGAAGTCGTCTGGCCTGAGCCGCACCGAGGCATTCCGTGATGAACTTCGCCTTGTCGAACTCACCGCTCTGCGGCAGCAACATCAGCTGATCGGCAACCACCTGGTACGCCTCGAAGATCGGCTGCAACACGCGGTGCGCCAGATGCAGATCCTGCGACTGCAGTTGCCGTGCAGCATATTCTGGGTCGCTGATGTTGGCTCGCCAGTCCGGGTCGATGAGATCGACCTCGGATTCGAGCCGCTCGCCGAAGTCCTTCTTGTCGCCGAAGAAGAACTCGAACTTGAGCAGATCACGTAACTGCAGTGCCGACTGCCACAGCGACTCCTGGGTCAGTGGCGTCGAATCGCCGCTGGTCGGCAGCACGACCAACTCGCCGATGGCGCGCATGACGAAGAAGTGGATTGCGTTGTTGCGGAAGAACGCTGCAACCAGATGCTTGTCCTGAGCCAGGTAGAACAGGGGCTCGGGACCGTCGTCGAAACGCTTGACGACGTTGGCGTTGACCTGTGCGATGACGGCCGAGCGCACGACGTCGACGTCGGCGATATCCACGCCGCCCGCGGTGGGCAGGTTGCGGCGCTTGATGTAGCGGGCGAGCGGGGCGATGATGGCCCACATCTCGTTGACGTTGAGGGCGCGATCCTCGATGCCCAGCAGGGCCATGGTGACCAGCGCCGCCGGGGTTACCGGAGTCGCGTCGTTGATCGCATGGGAGACACCGAGCGCGATCTTCTGCACCGCCACTCGCTTGTCGGAGTTCTCGGCGACGATCGACGCCACCGACATCGGCTCGCCGAAGTTCAGGTACACGTTGCCGCGCAACGTGCCCTGCGCGCGGATGTACCCGATGGCCATTCGAATACCCTCGGCCTGCTTCTTCGCGCCGTGCGATTCCTCGGCCATCGCGCCGACCTCGTGCAGCCGGTCGTAGGTGATGGATGTCGGAACCAGGTACACGTCCTCCGCATCGCTGGTCTCGAGTGCGTCCACCAGATAGGTCAGCAGGCCGAACCGCGGCGGGCGGAGCTTCCCGGTGCGGCTACGGCCGCCCTCGATGTACCACTCGAGGTTGAACCGCTTGCTCAGCAGGAAGCTCATGTACTGACGCAGCGTCCACTTGTAGATCGCGTCGGAGAACTTGCGCTGGATGAGCACGACGCCACTGCGTTTGGCGATCGGGCCCAGCGGCCAGAAGCCGACGTTGATGCCGCCCATGACGTGGTTGAGCGGCAGGCCTTCGGCCAGCAGGGCAGGACGCAGTACGAGCGGGTCGAGATAGGAACGGTGATTGGGCAGGAACACCAGCGGATAGTTCTTGTTGAGTTCGCGCACCTTCTGCAACTGATCACGGTCCACGTCGACCTTGTACGCCCGGGAGAAGTACGCCCCGAGGGTTCCCCACATCTCGACCGCACGGCGGGTCTCGGTTGCGACCATCTCACCGAGGATCTCCTGGACGCGGGTGTCGACGGCGTCGCGATCCTGACCGACCTCCTCCGCGAGTTCGGTGATTCCGTCCCGGAACTTCTTCTGTTCCGTCATGTCCTCGACGACGAATCGCGGGATCTTGTACTCGGAGCCGATGACGCCGCGCTCGGCCTTGTCGAGCGCCAGACTGGCCTGACGAAGAATGAACGATGACAGGGACGTGCCGCCGCCGCGCTCGAACCGATCCTGCAGATCACTGAGAGTCGCGGGCTCACCGACCAACACCGCGGAGTGGTCGGGGTCGTCGCCTGCCACCCATCGCTGCCACACCTGCGTGGGCTTGGACCGACCACGGGGCGCGAAGATTCGGTGCAGAATGCCGCTCTTGCGATCGGACAGAGTCACCCGCAGCGGGATCAGCAGCGGATCGTCGGCGTAGCCGCGAACACTGTCCGACAGTGACGTTTTCGCCTCACCGGAGAGCACCACCGACGGCGGTCGCGGTTCGCCGTCCGGCGTGGTGGCGTCGATCCACTGATTCAGAGCCTGAACCTCGAGGGTGGATTTGGCGTCGAGCAAATACACGTGCGGACCGTCGCTGAGCGACTGTTCGTCCGCGTCGAGGTGGTACATCGAAACTCCTGTTCCGTACCTTCGCAAGAAGGCACGCCGCCAGGCTACGCGGCAGAAACCGTGTGCGAGGGCGGTTCGGTGAGGTGGTTCCGGAACGCCGATGTCGCCGAGAGTCGCGCGGCTACTCGCGGGTACCCCGGTGGGGTCGATGGCACCTCGAGTGCGCGCGCGGCGCGCAGGCCGGCTGTCGTATACAGTGAGATGCATCGGCCTTCTCGGCCAAGCAAATCTAAGTGTTAATCCGAGTTACAGTTACTCAGGGTTACAGTTACTTGGATTAACAGATAACCCCCTCTCGATACGCCGATCCGACGCGCCCTGCGCTGCCCCGGCCGCATCTCACCTGCAAGTGTGCGACAGTATTCGCAAACACTTTCGAGAAAGGCCGGTAGTCGATGCCACCCCGTGGGCGCGCCGTGAACGATTCGTTGACTCCCGAGAATCTGACGGCTCTGGCCGCCGCGCTCGCCGAGGGGCGTCGCGCCACCGTCTATCTTCGTGAACCCAACCCGAGTCTGGGCCTGCCCGAGGGTACGTCGGCGAAGGTCGTTTCGATCGACGGCACCACGGTCACCATCAGCCCGAAGGGTGTCAACGACGAATTGCCCTACGAGGCAGAGGAACTGCGCATCACTCGCAACGCGGCAACCCCGCCTGCGCCGGCCAAGCGCGTGCCCGCGAAGAAGGTGGCACCGCCTCAGGCGACGCCGGCAAGGAGCCCCGAGGCGATACAGCCGAAACCTGTGGTGGTTCGGCCCGACGCGGAACCGGCGCAGCCCAAGACGGTGGCGGAACGCCCCAAGGCCGTGCAACCGCCGAGTCCGGCTCCCCGTCGTGCCAAGAAGGCACCGGGCGGCGTCAGCGTCACCATTCATGCCGGGGCCGACAACGATTGGTCGGTCACGGTCACCCAGGGGGCGAAGCGGCCCACCAAATCGCAACCGGTGAGCCCCGAGTCGGTGAGCCGCGCAGTTCGGGAGTTGGGCGATCCCACCGCACGCGACGCAGTCGAAGCCGTCATCTCCCACGCGCGCGAGGAAGCCGCTCGACGCGTTGCGGAACTGAGTCGACAACTAGAGGAGGCGCGCACCACCCTTGCAGCCCTCGAGCAGGACGTATGAGCGACTCGCTCGTGTTCGTACACCTGTTGTTGCTAGGGTTCTGCCGACACCGCTGAGAGGGAGTACATGTTCAAGAAATTCATGCTCGTCGTCGTGGGGGCGGCTGCAATCGTAGCCAGCGTCGGCGTGGGGACCGCATCCGCGGCCACTCCAGCTGCTCTCGGCGGCGGCTCGGGGATCATCGTCGGAGGTCAGGCGGAGTGCACGCTGACGACGATCGGAAACGACCGCAACGGAAACCTCGTCGGCTTCACCGCAGGCCACTGCGGCCAGGCAGGCGCTTCCATCGTCCCCGAGTACGACACCTCCCTCGGTGAGGTCGGCCGCATCGCGTTCTCCAATCCGGAATTCGACTACGCCCTGATCGAATTCCAGCGTGACAAGGTCGCACCGATCAACCGCGTCGGCAACGTGACCATCTCGCAGGTCGGCCCGCCGACGGCGTTCCCGAACATCGTCTGCAAGGAAGGCCGTACCACCGGCAACACCTGCGGACTCGCCTACGGCGACATCCTGCAGTCGCAGGAGACCTGGGCTCAGCTGTGCGTCGTCGAAGGTGACTCGGGCAGCCCGGTCGTCGTCGGCAACACCCTCGTCGGCATGGTCAATGCCTACCTCGGCGTGGCGTGCTTCGGACCCGAGGTCGGCACCAACTTCGACGCGATCCTCCGCAACGTCGATCAGGGCAACGGACTCGGCGCAGGATTCGTCCCGGCTCCCTAGATCCACCCGTTTTCGGCCGAAGGCCCCGTTCGCGCAACACACCGCGACGGGGCCTTCGTCGTGCGTGGGGTCGGTACTGCTCTCAGCGGGCGCGGGCGGACGACCGAACATCTGCGACTATGCGTTCCGCGTCGTCCGGCGCGATTCCCAGCAGCACCAGGCTCGACGTCGTCGCCGCTCCGGCCGGATCGCCGATCAATCCGGCGTTGGTGGCGTCGAGGATCGACAGCGCAATGGCCTCGATGTTGAGGATCAGCACCTCGGCGGCGAGGTACGAGGAGAACACACCCTCGCGCTGTCCCCGTCGGATGACCGCGGCAGCCGACTCGCGCATCGGAGTCAGTAGATCGTGAATGCTGTTGTGTCCCAGATCGGACCGTGCGACCGCGAGTAACAGCCGGTACTGATCTCCGACGCGGGCCAGGGCCAGTGTCTGCCGAACGAACACCGTCACCGCCGATTCGTCTGCGGCAGGAACGCGGTTGAGCGCAGCCGAAATTCGTTCCGCTGCCTCCACGGCGATACCGTCGATCAACGCTTCGCGAGAAGCGAAGTGGGCGTACACGGTTCGCCGGACCACTCCCGCAGCGGCGGCGACGTCGTTGATGGTCGCATCGGGATTGTCCGCCAGCACTCCTTGCGCAACGTGCAGAATTCGCGCTCGATTGGATCGGGCGTCACGTCGTTGCACGGGCGGCGCAGCTGCGTCCCGTGCAATCGAACTCGACTCCGTCGTCTTACGCACAGGACAACATCTAGCACCATCGCGGGCGGGGAGTGTGGTTGCCGCCACAAAAGATTGCCGATCCTAGTCGACGCTTCCTAAGCTGCACAGCACTGTGCAAGGTGTGTCTCGCACTTTGCCAACGGGGGGGAACACACGATGACACTGCTTGCGATGACGCCTGTCCAAGATATGCACAAACCGTACCCACGACGCTGGTCGGCGCTGGTGGTGTTGTGCCTGAGCCTGCTGATCGTGGTCATGGCCAACACGTCCCTGTTGGTCGCGGCACCGTCGATGACACTCGACCTGAGTCTGACGAGCAGCGACCTGCAATGGGTGATCGACGGCTACACCGTCCCCTACGCGTCGTTGATGTTGCTGTGCGGGGTGATCGGAGATCGCTACAGCCGCCGCGGCGCTCTGATTCTCGGCCTGATCATCTTCGTCGCCGGATCTGTCGCCGGGGCACTCACCGATGCCAACCTCGGGGTGATCCTGGCCCGCATCGTCATGGGTGTTGCCGCTGCCATCGTCATGCCCGCCACCCTGTCGCTGTTGGTCGCGACCTTTCCCAAGCGGGAACGCGCCACCGCTGTCACCGTGTGGGCGGCAACCTCGGGACTCGCGATCGCGGCCGGGCCGCTGTTGGCGGGCTGGCTTCTCGAGAGATTCACCTGGCACTCGACGTTCCTGATCAATGTTCCGATCGCGTTGGCCGCCATCGTCGGTGCCGTCGTGCTGGTCCCGCCGTCACGGGCCGTCGACCCGGGTGCGATCGACTGGATCGGTGGACTGCTGTCGGTGCTGGCCGTGTCGACCATCGTGTACGCCATCATCGAGGGGATGCACTTCGGCTGGACGGTCGGGCCTCTGTACTTCGCGCTCGTCGGGCTGCTGTCGGTCGTCGGCTTCGTGGGATGGGAACTGCGCCATCCCAATCCGTTGCTCGACGTCCGAATGTTCTCTTCCCGCATCCTCAGCGGTGCCACCCTCGCGGTGCTGATCTTCTTCCTCGTCACCTTCGGTGCCATCTACTTCGTCGCCCAGTATCTCCAGTTCGCTCTCGGCTACGGTCCGGTGTCCACCGGCGTTCACCTCTTGCCGTTGGCCGGTGCGGTCTTCGTCGGATCCGGAATCACGATGTGGCTCACGCCGAAGCTGGGACCGCGCGTCACCGTCACCGCAGGCATGATCGTGGGAACGCTGTCGGTCGTCTCGCTCATCGGGATCGACTCGACCGCAACGTATTCCGACTTTCTTCCGGTGCTGACGCTGCTCGGTCTGGCAATCGGACTGTCCGTCTCGCCCTGCACCGACTCCATCATGGGCGAGTTTCCGGACAGCAAGCTCGGAGTGGGCGGCGGGCTCAACGACACCGCCCTCGAACTCGGCGGATCGCTCGGCATCGCTGTGCTTGGATCGGTGCTCGCCGCGTCCTACCGCCAGGGCATCGAAGGATTCCTGCAGACCTTCCCCGGCAAGCAACCGAACGGCCAGTACACCGGTCAGGCGGCGGAAGGACTTGCGGCATCGCAGGATTCGTTGGCCGGTGCGGTGATCGTCTCCGACGTCATCCGCGACCAGAACGCATTCCTCAGTGGGTTCGCGGACAATCTCGAAGCCAATGCTGTCGCGGCGTTCGGTGACGCAGTGGTGCACACGAGTGTTGTTGCCGCCGTCGTGTTCGGCGTCGGCACGGTGATCGTCGCGCTGCTCATTCCGTCCAAGAATGCGACTGCGGCGACGTCGTCGGAGAAGATCGAGTTCGAGCCGATCGTGCCCTTCGTCGCGCCGCCGGCAAAGGACCCGGTTGCCGATCGTGAGGTCGCCGAGCTCGAGCAACTACTGGAGCGGCCGTCGGCGAAGCCCCAGAATTCCGGCGCACGGCACGCATTGCGCACCGCGGAGGAGACCGCACCGGCACCTGCGCGCACCGTGGCCGAGCCGGCTCTGGTGGACGCCGAGCTCGAGCGTCCCAGCATCTATCAGCTGGCCTCGAAGGTGTACGAGTTCGACGCCTCCGTCGCCCGACAGGCCACGGTGGACAGCAAGTCCGGCGACCGCGTGACGATCCACCAGCTCGCCCTGTCCAACCTGGCGCGCACCCGACGCGTCGAGGCCGAGGAAGCCCTCGACGCAGCCCTCGAACTCAGCGATCTGCCGGTTGCGCCCACACCGCAGCCGCCCGAACCCACCGAGCCGCTGCAGACCTTCTACCAGCGGGCCAGTAAACAACACGCCAACTGCACGGCATTCAAGGAACGCTCGAGCTCCATGTGGGCAATGCCGCTGTAGTCGCAACCCCGCCCGCCTCTGGTCCGCCTCCCGCCCAATCCCGCCCGCGCACCCAACCCCGCCCGCGTCAATGGACCATTGCACCGCCGAGACGTATGCAAAGTGCCATCGACGCGCACGGTGTCCTTGCGTGAATAGACCATTGCAGCGCCGAGACGTATGTGCACCGCTCCCCGGAAGTTGGACTGAGTAATTCAGGGGACTGTCTGAATAACGGTTGATCCGGTCCTTGGTTCGACACGCCGAGCTCAG
>NZ_JASHKS010000001.1:0-188592 GCF_030056835.1 Rhodococcus sp. IEGM 1372
CCGAACGGAAACTAACCGACGCCAAGGTCGGATCCACCGTTAATCTGACACTCCCCATTGGATCATCACGTGTGAGTAGCTTTCTACCGGCGGTGGTAGTCAGTAGCTCCCCCGGTACGTCGAGCTGTCTCATGTAGTCCAGTGGTGTCATGTTGAAGGATCAACCTTCGACTTGGTGTACTGGTCGAACAATGCCAGTGCCGCTGCATCGAGCGTGTCCTCTTTGGCTGTATGGCTGGTGGCCTTACCTCGGAGCATCTGTATCGAGTTGGTGATCTTGTTCATGCCGTTCACCAGCTTGTCGTAGTCGGCCGGTTTGAGGTCGCTCGACTCCATCAGCTCGATGCCGCGTGACAGTGCGTCCTGCATGGCTATACGTAGCTCGGTCTCCTCGTAGAACTGGTTGTATTGAGATGCCTTGGACTTGAGCGCGTCTAGCTCAACGGCAATGCCGAACTCCTCGCACCACTTCTTCCCCGTTGCCCAACTCTCGGGGTACTGCAACTCACGCTTCGCCTTGGGGATACCTACGTCCCCGGCCAGCTCGGCAAACGCTCGTCTTTCTTCTTCTGAATACTTAGCTATGTCAAACATTCCTTTCTGATTATGATTGTCATTCCCGGACTTGAGGCCGGCGTTGTGAGCCTGACTAACGACTCACACAACTTCGCTTCGCTCAGTTGTGTATTGCAAATCGAATCCGATTAAGCTCAGGCGCGGATTTGCAATATAACTAATCTTACGAATACCCACATCTACTTAACATTTCTCGCGGCTACTATTGCCCTACATATCTTGCATATCAATCTATTGTTGTACCTGAAACTGTTCGACTGATTCAGTGCATGACCTACTGCACATCGGACGATCTTGCGTTCTTCCCTGTCAGCTATGTTCTCTGCCTGAGTACCGAGTAGTAGATGCTTGGGATTGATACATGCTCTGTTATGACAGGTATGTCTTACTACCAGTCCCCCGGCAACCTCGCCCTTGTTCTGTAGAAACGAGAACTTGTGTGCACGGTAGGTCTTACCGTCGTACTTGACTACGCCGTAACCATCTTTATCCTTGGCCCCGGTAAAGTTCCAACAACCTTTATCGTCTAACTCATAGCTGAGTTCTTTGTCGTATTTCATATGATCATCTGCACTAGTGACTAAGTCACTAAATTGATATGACTTAATTGTATCAATTACTGAAGAATAATGTTGTCGTGAACCATCCGGTATGGTTCTCTCATGTTGACGACGATTCTCCCCGGCTTGCGCGACCTGCGGACGCCTCTGGCAACCGGCTATCTCTGGCTAGTAGCCCTCTTCCTTGCGTGCGCAGACATATTGCCAACTGCTGAATCTGAAAGCCAGCTGATCGGCCAGGTTTTCGATATCGCGAACGGCCTAGGAACGACAGCTGTGCTCGCAGTTCTCTCTTTTGTGGCGTATCTGCTCGGCTCGGCTCTTAGCACGGAAGAAATAAATCTGGACTCGTTGACTCGCACATTGCGCAGGTTCAAAGTAAAGCTAATAAAAGAAAAGTACGTCAGAAAACAACCACGTCCAACGGTAGACGTTCCGTATAGCGAACATCTACTCACTCATTTCGAGAAATATGCAAACGATACCGTCACCAACTACGAGTCGACTTTGGGTGCCTATGAGCAGGCCACTAACGGTCAAGACTACGGTTTGCCACCTTTCAAAGCATTTTTTCATGGAAGAGGATCATTGGGCAATACCGATATGATGCATCGGGAGAAACTGAACCAATTCCAATCGACCATTGACGACGAACGCGAGATCATCGCAAACAAACTCCATAGTGACGAGTCACCACTTTGGGATGATTACGACCGTGAAATGGCAGAAGGGAACTTTCGTGTTAGCATCACGCCTCCTCTGCTTGTCATCGCGATGATCCTGTCTATTAGATATTGCGCACACGTCGGGATTTCATGGCAGCTCGTAGTGGCGGTTCCCGCAACAGGCCTCGCCCTCTGGCTTATATATACAGTGTTCATACGCGGAATTAAGCGGCTTACTTCAGCATCTGCCATTATTCAGCTAGCCGTCGTAATCGATCCCACCCGGTCTCCGTTTTGCGTCAGTTTAGCTCAATATACTAAGGACATGGAAAGTATAATTAGTCGTCGTTAGCAGTATCTCAGAAAGTTGTATCGATGCGCTCGGTACGTCTTTCCTTAGAAGCGCAGTACTCGGCAACCGTGACCATCTCCACACCCGTTGAGCAACCAACAGCCGTTACTGTTGACGGTGCACTTCATTCTTCAAGAATAGAACTAATTTCTACTGGTAAAATCATCAATGAAGTCGTAGCGATTATGTTGCGCTTCCGTTTTCTAGACCAAAATAATCTGGTCAGCTTCCGGTATGGTTCTTCCATGTTGACGACGATTCTCCCCGGTCTACGTGACCTACGGACCCCGCTAGCCACCGGCTATTTGTGGCTAGTCGCCATGTTCATGCTGATTCTCGGTGGTGTACTACCGACCCGCGAGGGCGGTTTACCGTTCGTTCGGGAGCTTTACACCCTAAGTGATGGCGTGGGCGCAACCGCAATGCTGGGCGTTTTAACGTTCGTGGCGTACCTGATCGGGTCGGTTCTGACTGTCGAGAATATAGCGCCGAAAGTTAAGGCAGGAAGTAAAATTGGTTCAATAGCTCTCCATTTTATTCCCGGCATGATTCTAACTCGACTGACTACGAAAAACCCTGTAAGGAGACAACTCTACGAGGTAATAGAAATAGAGCTAAGCAGAGCGAAACAGCGAACCGTCTCGTCCGACTACATTGAGCTAATAAAGTCCATCTCTCCGTCATATCTGCAAGATCAAGTAATTCTAGAACGAAATGCTCCACGATTGGTCCAAGAGCAGATAGAGTTTGAGTCGTCTGTTGTAGAGAACGTCATCCACAACGACAAACTTGCTCTATGGGATGATTTCGACAGGGAGAGGTCAGAAGCGGAGTTTCGCCTTAGCGTGACCGCTCCCCTCACGATTATTGTCGCTACCTTCTACATCAAATATGTAGCTCCCGGGGCTGACCTTTCCAAGTGGTTAGCTGCAACTGGCGTACTAGTGCTTGGACTTCTAGGAATTGCCGTTCTCTACTATCGCGGCCTCAAGCGATTTGTGAAGTCTAGGGAAATTATTCAAATGGCTGTAGTACTCGATCCTTCACGCGCGCCGATCCTTGAGAAGTTTCGAAAACTGCCGCGCGGATAGCCCGAACTAGTCTAGGGTAGTTCAACTTTCTATCAGCACTTCCCTATCTACGGCTGCGATGCCAATCCTGATTTAGAAGGTGCATGTCTATATAGCTCCCATTCAGCCACTGTGGCTATCTTCCTCGATAGTTGTGTCGGTAGTGTTGGTTTCGTTCGTGGATTCGGCTACATGGCCCTCATAATCAACTGGTCTGAGTTGTCGATACTCTTCCAAGCTTGCCCAATTAGTCATATTTATATCGACCGGTCCCCTGGCCTTGATCAGTTGCTCTGTGGTGCGGATACGTAGCTGTTCTTTCTTCACCATGAATACTTCTTTCCGTACCCGGCTGGTACGTCTCTAGCGGGGTACGGGTCGATTCCTCGGCGCTGTAGTTCTTCGTAGATCTCCAGATGGATGCCAGACCAGTACTTGGCCTTCTCGTACCTCTTACGGCTCGTGTCATAGAGCTGTTCTGTCATAGCTAGACCGTCTCGTAGGTCCTCACTACTTGCTGTGTGAATCTGATTCAATTCTGTTTTCCTTTCTTCGTGCGTTCGTAGTACTTACGGCTACTTTCTCTTACTTTCTCTGGGTGACGTTCTCGATAGCGCTTAGCTCGTAGTCTGGCGTTCTCGCGCGCTCTGTCGGGATTCTCGGCCACCCACCGAGCTGATGCTTTTTTGCTCTTTTCAGGATCGGCTCGGTAGCTCTGTCGTCGGTAATCGTTTTCGCATTCCTTGCAGATATATCGCAGACCGTCCGGTGTCCCTTTTCTTTTACTAAATCTGTCTAGCGGTCTCCATTCTTTGCATGCTCCGTGGCATACCTTTCCCTCAGTCATATAGCTATCCTTTCTACGGTTAGTAATTCTTGGCTGTCTGCACACTTGTTCATTAAAGAACGTTTGTTCGTATTGTTCAATTGAAGCATATTATGAGAATCTGTGCGCTTATTCTCAGTATTGTCAGTATCGAATATTTGTCATGCATTTTAGACAAGCTGAGTTGCACGACTGGAGCGAAGCGACTGTATTGGTCATATTTGAAGTGTTGATTTAATTTGAATAGATTTGCTGGTACTTGTTTTGTCCCCCCTGCCTCACCTAGACACCCCGAATTAGAGTGTTCCGGTAAAGCAAGGGGGCTATTTGTCCGTGGCATAAGCGACGTCAAAGTACGACATAGGCTATTTCGTACACAGGGTGTTCAATCCTGCTGACCCAATATCGAGTGCCATTACAGCACCCAAAGAGCGGGGAACTTGTTTTGGACCGTCCGAATTCATACGGGCTTGGTGGTTGGTTACGGCAAAGCCGACTGAAGATTTGATACCAACTCTTGATTATCCTTCGTTCTGAGACATTCCAAGGTGAACTAGACTCTTGCTATCAGCCATGACAGAGGCTCTGCAATGTCGGTGAGGCTTTAGAATGAATGGCACTTTGTTGTAACTTCCCTGCTGTAAATGAATACCAGGGCGATACCCCACAACGGGCGATTAGTCTCGTGCCAGGAGATACCTATACGAAAGCAGACTCACAGTAGCTCTGGATTCCCTGTGAGTCTGCCTTCTTAGGTAAACTTTTGCGTACATTGGTTAGGCTTTTCCAGAGCTACTAACTTGTTTCCGTACCATAGTATTATAGCAAGAAATGGCACTAATTCGCAACTCTGTTCGAACAATATTAGATGATTTTGTTGCAGTGGTTGAACGCTTCTAGCTGCCCCGCGATTCATCGGTACGATATGCTCTAGCGATGACAAGCTATGAGATCGTCAACGTCGAGACTGGCGACGTGTTGAGACGGGTGGACAGCCGACTGGAAGCAACAAAGTGGATTGATAAACGCGTTGAGCTGTCGGGTCATGATCCATCGATCTACCGCGTAGATGAGGTCTAGCTGAAAACAATGCCCCCGACTTACATACCGGGGGCATTGTCGGCTGTGCTGCCTGGTAGGAATACATAGCCTTTGGTAGCAGGGAATTGGTCGAAACCGATTTTCCCTGCTACGGAGAATTATACTCGCTTTCGATCAGGCAGGTATTCCTCTAGCGGTTTTGGTAGCTCCAACTGATCGGCGTTGAACTTCACTCCCCTACCGGCAGTCTTGACACCGATAGCCGGGAAGAACTTGCGTATCGTTTCACGCTGTTCATCCATCGGTGCCGCCCTGAATTCCCTATCTCGGCCCGACAGAGTGACAATTACCGATGCCTTGTCCAGTTCGTCTATCAGTTTCGAGCGTTGTTTCTGTAGAGCCTCGTTCTGGTCTAGAAAGGTGACCATATCGATCCGGTGTGCTTTTCTGGCCTCGGCAAGTAGTTCGATATCGGACTCCACAGCATTGAGCTCGGTACGATCCACCATCGACGTTTCCATCGGTAGCTCACGAATCTGCAGCGCCGTAAGCATGATCAAGGCTTCATCGAGCTGGTGTTCGTTACGACTGACCTTGCCGCAACCCTTAGGAGTCGGGCATAGGTAGCTGTCGTACTTTCCGTTCTTCCCAGCAGCTAGCTTGGTATGACAGTTTGCGCAGTAGAGCAGACCGGACAGCAAGTGAGACGCCTTGGTGATCCGCTGTCTTCCCCGTCTACGGGTCAATTCGAGCTGTAGCCGCTCCCACACGTCCCGTTCGATGATCCTCGGCCACTGTCCTTCGGCAACGATCTCGCCTCGAAACTGGCGAAGTCCGGTGTAGGCAGGATTGGTCAGCATCCGACGTATGTCTTTTGGTTCCCACTTATTGCCAAGCTGTTTGGGTATGCCTCGATTATTCATATCGACAGCCAGCGCATACAACGGCATACCTCGAATGAAGTCCGTTGCTAGGTTCTGCACTACCTTGGCCTCGGCAGGATCGACAGCCGTCCGTTGCTTGTCCGCAAACCCGAACAGTCTGTAACGGCCTGGTGCAACCATCCCCTGTTCGGCCTGATACCGCTGTTTGGCTACGACACGCTCTGAGATCAGTTCGCGCTCGTAGGCACCGAACACACCCCTGATACCCGCGAACATGCGACCAGCGGCTGATTCAAGATCGATCTTGCCGCCCTCGGTAACGCTGTAGCTCGTTACTCCCCGGCTACGGATCAGACGATTGAACAACAGCAGGTCGAGCTGATCCCTACTCAGACGGTCGCTACGCCAGCAGATGACAGCGGCAGCGCTTCCAGCTTCTATATCGGACTTCAGACGCTCGAAACCTGGTCGGTGCACCCCCGCCTTGCCCGATATACCGTCATCAACGTAGAGGACGACAGAGCCTAGCTTCTGCTCGACAGCGAACTTACGACACGCGTCCTCTTGCACCTTGACGCCCGGTGCCTGGTCGTCCGCATCGTTCAACGTGGACTTACGGACATAGATAGCAGTGCTGGTCATGGCATCCTCGGCGTTCGGTCCCTAGGTACCCTTCGCCAGACTGTAATGGTCGAGGAAGGGATAGGGATACCAGTCGACGACGGGTCCACGGATCAGGGTGTAGATCCCGTAGACCAGAGGGAAGAGCAACCACGTCAGGCTGCGCGACTCGGAGATCTGCCGACGCGGTGGAGCGAGAATCCAGTCGAGCAGAAGGACCACGGGCATGATTCGATGCACCACGTTGTTGGTCCACGGATCCGCGACACCGACATCGATGTTCGCAAGCAACACCGCGTAGATGATCCCGGTGATCACCATGTAGAGCGTCACCGCTCCGCGAAAGAGCTGCCATCCCGAAGTCCGCGGATCGATCACGCCGCCGATCGTGAGGACCAGCACCGTCAGGACGTTGCTGATCACGGTGAAGTAGCTGAAGTAGTTGACCAACGAGAAAGTCGGGGCGGCAAGTCCGTCCAGGACGATCGAGACGAGCGCTGCGGCGGTGAGCGCGGCGAACAGCACCCGCAGCGTCCTGATCGGTACCGGCGTATGCGGTTCGGCAGTGACATCGTGCACGATGCTCATACGGCGATCCTGGCACAGTCTCGGCCGGCATTCACGGCGGTTGCGTCGATGCGGATATCCTGGAGCAAGTATGTCTAACTCGAATTTGTCCGGTCAGCGAAAATCTCTCGCCACACGTCTGGCAGACGTCACGATCCGGGACGAGAACCGGCTGCGGCGGCGACTGGACAAGGCTCGTACCGACGACGCGTTCGCCGCTCTCGAACGCGATGTCGCCCGCGCCGAGACGGTAGTGGCCAATCGCCGGGCGGCGGTGCCGACCCTCGAGTTCCCCGAGTCGCTTCCGGTCAGTCTGCGCAAGGACGACATCGCTGCCGCCATCGCCGAACACCAGGTCGTCATCGTCGCCGGTGAGACCGGTTCGGGTAAGACCACTCAGATTCCCAAGATCGCTCTCGCACTGGGCCGCGGAATTCGCGGTTCGATCGGCCACACTCAGCCTCGACGCCTCGCTGCCCGCACGGTGGCCGAACGCATCGCCGAGGAGGTGGGCGAGCCCCTGGGTGAATCCATCGGCTACAAGGTGAGATTCACCGACCAGTCCTCGGATTCGACCCTCGTCAAGCTGATGACCGACGGCATCCTGCTGGCGGAGATCCAGCGAGACAGACTGCTGCGACAGTACGACACCCTGATCATCGACGAAGCGCACGAGCGCAGCCTCAACATCGACTTCATCCTGGGTTACCTGGCGCAGCTTCTCCCCCGGCGTCCCGACCTCAAGATCGTCATCACCTCGGCGACGATCGACCCCGAACGGTTCGCCCAGCACTTCGCGCGGGACGGCGTGCCTGCCCCGATCATCGAGGTCTCCGGTCGCACTTTCCCGGTCGAGATGCGCTATCGGCCACTGACCGTCGACGCCGGGGACACCACGATCGATCTCGACCCCGTCGACGCGACCTGCCAGGCCGTCGACGAGCTGATGGCCGAGGGCGACGGCGACATTCTGGTGTTCCTGTCCGGTGAACGCGAGATTCGCGACACCGCCGACGCCCTGAACGATCGCAATCTCCGCAACACCGAGATCGTTCCTCTGTATGCGAGACTCTCTGCGGCCGAACAACACCGAGTGTTCTCCCCGCACTCGGGCCGACGCGTGGTGCTCTCGACGAACGTCGCGGAAACATCGCTGACGGTCCCCGGCATCCGGTACGTGGTCGACCCCGGTACCGCTCGAATCTCGCGATATTCGTTGCGCACCAAGGTGCAACGCCTCCCCATCGAGCCGATCTCCCAGGCGTCGGCGCGGCAGCGGGCCGGCCGCTGTGGCCGCGTCGCCGACGGCATCTGCATCCGGCTGTATTCCGAAGAGGATTTCGAGTCGCGTCCACAGTTCACCGAGCCGGAGATACTGCGCACCAACCTGGCGTCGGTCATCCTGCAGATGACCGCACTCGGGCTGGGCAAGATCGACGCGTTCCCGTTCGTCGAACCGCCCGATCCGCGCAGTATCAGGGACGGAATCGGACTGCTCGAGGAACTCGGGGCGCTGAAGCCGGCCACCAAGGACGGCACTGCAGAGCTGACCCCGATCGGCCGGGAACTCTCGGCACTGCCGGTCGATCCTCGGATGGCTCGGATGCTCGTCGAGGCCAACGGCAACGGCTCTCTTCGCGACGCGTTGGTGGTCGTGGCGGCCCTGTCGATTCAGGACGTTCGTGAGCGGCCCGCCGAGCATCAGCAGGCAGCGGACGAGAAGCATGCACGCTTCGCAGTGGAGAACTCCGACTTCCTGGCGTACGTGAAACTGTGGACGTATCTGCGCGAGCAGCGAAACGAATTGTCCTCCAACCAGTTCCGACGCATGTGCCGAACAGAGTTCCTGCACTACCTACGTATTCGCGAGTGGCAGGACCTGCACGGCCAACTGCGTCAGATCACCCGCGGGCTCGGGTGGACGGTGCCCGACGCCGATTCCACCGAGACCGCCCTGCATCAGTCGCTGCTGTCCGGGCTGCTCTCGCACGTCGGACTCCGGGAGGGGGACAAACGCGAGTTCCTCGGCGCGCGCGGAGCTCACTTTGCGATCTTCCCCGGTTCGGGTCTGTTCAAGAAGCCCCCGCGCTGGGTCATGGCCGCCGAGCTGGTCGAGACCGGGCGATTGTGGGGCCGCATGGCTGCTCGCATCGAACCGGAGTGGGCCGAGCGGTTGGCACCGCATCTGGTCAAGCGGACGTACTCGGAACCGCACTGGTCGATCAAGCGTGAATCGGCGATGGCCTACGAGCGGGTGACGCTGTACGGCATTCCGTTGGTGACGCAACGTCCGGTGAACTATCACCGTATCGACCCCGAGGCGTCCCGAGAGCTGTTCATCAGACATGCGCTGGTGGAGGGCGAGTGGAAGACCCAGCATGCCTTCTTCCACAAGAACAGGGCACTGCTCGACGACGTGGGTGAACTCGAACATCGCGCCCGACGGCGAGACATCGTCGTCGACGACGACGCTCTGTTCGACTTCTACGACGCCCGCATCGCCCCGGAGGCGGTGTCGGCACGGCACTTCGACACCTGGTGGAAGAAGGCCCGCAGACAGGACCCGGCGCTGCTCGACTTCACCACCGACACCGTCGTCAACTCCGACGCGGCCTCGGTACTGACCGGCGCGTATCCCGACGCATGGCGACAGGGCGAGATCCAGTTTCCCCTGACCTACCAGTTCGAGCCGGGCACGGCGGCCGACGGCGTCACCGCACGAATTCCGATCGCTCTGCTCGCTCAGGTACAGCCGGTGGGCTTCGACTGGCTGGTCCCGGGGATGCGCGGCGAGTTGGTGACCGCACTGATCAAGACGCTTCCGAAAGCGTTGCGCCGCAATGTCGTGCCGGCCCCCGACTTCGCAGCCGCGGCATTGGCGGTCATGCGGCCCCGCGCCGAAACGTTGGTGACGGCATTGGCCCGTGAGCTCTCGCGGGCGGCCCAGTGCCACATCACGGCGAAGGACTTCGATGTTGCGGCACTCCCCGAGCACCTGAGAATGACGTTCGCGGCCGTCGATCCGTCCGGAAAGGTGTTGGGCAGCAACAAGGATCTGACCGCTCTGCGTACCGGTTTGTCCGGTGAGGTCGGCCGTCAGGTGGCCAGCGCGGTGGGTGACGCCGAGCGTGCGCCCTCGCTGGCGTGGACCTCGAGCACGCTGGGACGGTTGGAGTCGACCGTCACCCGAGATGTGGGAGGCCAGAAGGTCACCGGCTATCCGGCTTTGGTGCCGGAAGGACCGGGCGTGGCGGTGCGAGTCCTGAGCACCCCTGCTCAGCAGCGGGCAGCGATGCGTTCCGGAACCAGGGCTCTGCTGCTGTCGACTGCGCCGAAGGGCACCAAAGCACTGTTGGCCGGATTACCGACGGCGGAACGGCTTGCCCTCGGCCAGAATCCGTACGGCGGAGTCGATGCACTACTCGAGGAATGCCGGGTTCTCGCGGTCGAGGAAGCAATGGACGCGCACGGTGGACCGGTACGAGATCCCGAGGCTTTCGACAAGCTCAGGGTGCTCGTGCACGCGGAGGTTCCGCAGCGTACCGCCGCGGTCCTCGCCCTGGTTCGTCCTGTGCTGACCGCTGCCCTGGCTTTGTCGGCGCAACTGCAATCAGCCTCCGGTGAGCCGGCAGACGATGTTCGGGAGCAGCTCGACGGCTTGATCTTTCGCGGATTCGTCACCGAGTTCGGTTCTCGCAGATTGGCGGACCTGCCGCGCTATCTCGCGGCGGCGACGAAGCGGTTGGCCACTCTGCCGAGCAGCGCAGGCCGTGACGCGGCGGCGATGGATGTACTCGATCGGGTGTACGCGTCGTACGGACGACTGCTGGATTCGCTTCCGGAGAGCAGAAAGAACAGTTCCGGGGTGCAGGAGTTGTTCTGGATGATCGAGGAGCTGCGCGTGGGACTGTTCGCCCAAGGGATTCGTACGGCGTATCCGGTCTCCGAGAAGCGCATCGAGAAGGCGATCTCGGACCAGAGCCGCTGACGGGCGGAACTGTCAGTCGATGTCGGCGGACTCGCGGTGCTTACGCAGTTCGTGGATTTCCTTCTCGAAGTCCTCGGCCGAACTGAACGAGCGGTACACGGAAGCGAAGCGCAGGTACGCCACTTCGTCCAGATCACGGAGCGGACCGAGAATGGCCAATCCCACTTCGTTGCTGGGGATCTCCGCTGATCCCGCTGCCCGGATGGCGTCCTCGACCTGCTGTGCCAGCAGGTTGAGCGCATCGTTGTCGACATCTCTGCCCTGGCACGCGCGCCGAACTCCCTTGACGACCTTCTCGCGGCTGAACGGCTCGGTCACGCCGCTGCGCTTCACGACTGCAAGCACTGCTGCCTCGACGGTCGTGAAACGACGACCGCACTCCGGGCAGGAGCGACGCCGCCGGATTGCCTGTCCCTCGTCCATCTCACGCGAGTCGACCACGCGTGAGTCGGGATGCCTGCAGAACGGGCAATGCATGAGGGACCCTCCGTCGTAGCCGATGCTCCGACGACGAGCACGCACATCGGGGCAGTCCACCGAGGATACTCAGCCTTCTCGAACCCGACGGGGGCGGTGGTCATCTGCCGGTCGTGTACTCGACGAGAGCTCCGTCGTGCACTTCGACCACACCGGCCGGCTGCACACCTGCATCGGGTGCAACTGCTCGCAGGTTCGCGATGCCGATCAGACCACCGGCCACGACGACCACTGCGAGCATCCACAACACCAGCGATCGCAGTCGAACCGGCTGGCTCGCGAAGTGCGTGGAGGTCGCGTCGAACTCGCGATCGGCATCCTCGCGGTCGGTGACGTCGGTCCACGACGGGTCGAGGACCGGAAGGCACGGTGCGCTCTGTGTGCGGGGCACCGTGGTGACGCCGTGCATCCCGAGGGGACTCCGCAGAACGGGACGGGCCCGGCGGCGACGCTCGACGACGGTGGACCGGGCACGGACACCGGCGGCGGTGGGGCGATCGGTGATGATGGTCATCGGAACCTCGACTTCGCTCGTTGGATCGATTGTTCGATCAGGCGTTCGATGGACGCTTGTTCGAAGTTCTATCACGAGCCTCCGACAAAGTCTGCAGAAAACGCGACACGAGTCGAACAGATGTTTGATTCAACAGCTGATACACGCTAGATTCGTGTCAGAAACCACACGCCACACGAGTCGACACCATCAACTCCAGTCCGCGCAGACCTACCCCGCAGACCGGATCCCAGGACACCAGCAGGAGGCCGACAGCATGAAGGACGAGACCTCGACGAGGTCGACCACGCGTTCCACGACGACGGGTTCCAGGACGACCGGAGCCAAGGCCACCGCCACCAAGGCCGCAGCAGGAAAGCCGGCCGCGGAACCCACGTCCAAGGCAATGGAGGTCGGCACCGACATCAGTGCGGGTCTGACCGAGCGGCAGCGGAAGGTACTCGAGGTCATTCGCGCGTCGGTCACCGAGCGCGGCTACCCGCCCAGCATCCGCGAGATCGGCGATGCGGTCGGTCTGACATCGACCTCTTCCGTTGCTCACCAGCTGCGCACCCTCGAGCGCAAGGGCTTCCTCCGGCGCGACGCCAACCGTCCCCGTGCCGTCGACGTCCGGGGTCTCGACGAGGTGCAGGCCGACCAGGCTGCCGCCGCGGTCGACGGTTCGCCCGCGTCCGAGGAACAGGATCGGCTGCCGACCCCGACGTTCGTGCCGGTGCTTGGCCGGATCGCCGCCGGCGGTCCGATTCTGGCCGAAGAGGCCGTCGAGGACGTGTTCCCGCTCCCCCGCGAGCTGGTCGGTCAGGGCTCTCTGTTTCTGCTGAAAGTGGTCGGCGAGTCGATGATCGACGCGGCCATCTGCGACGGCGACTGGGTGGTGGTTCGTCAGCAGTCCGTGGCCGACAACGGTGACATCGTCGCTGCGATGATCGACGGGGAGGCCACCGTCAAGACGTTCAAGCGGTCCAAGGGCGAGGTGTGGCTGCTGCCGCACAATCCGCTGTTCGAGCCCATTCCGGGCAACAACGCCGCGATCCTCGGCAAGGTCGTGACCGTGATGCGCAAGCTGTAGAGATCGTCACGGCAGTGACATGCGAAGGGCCGCAGCACATGTGCTGCGGCCCTTCGCGTGCTTCGGATCAGCGGATCACAGATTCAATCCGCGGCCGATGATCTCCTTCATGATCTCGGTGGTGCCGCCGTAGATGGTCTGCACACGGGAGTCCATGTACGCCTTGGCGATCGGGTATTCCTTCATGTAGCCGTAGCCACCGTGCAACTGCAGGCACCGGTCGATCAGTTTGACCTGGTTCTCGGTGGTCCACCATTTCGCCATGGCAGCTTCTTGGACGGTCAGCTTGTCTTCGTTGAGCAGTTCGATGAACTTGTCCACCATGATGCGGGTGGCGGTGGTCTCGGTGGCCAACTCCGCCAACACGAATCGGGTGTTCTGGAACTTGCCGATCGACTTCCCGAAGGCCTTGCGGTCGCGGCAGTACTGGATCGTCATCTCGAGCGCGGATTCCATCGCGGCGGCCGCGACGACGGCGATCGACAGGCGTTCCTGGGGCAGATTCTGCATGAGGTAGATGAAGCCCATGCCTTCCTCGCCCAGCAGGTTGGCGGCGGGCACGCGCACGTCGGTGAAGCTGAGTTCGGCGGTGTCCTGAGCCTTCATGCCGATCTTGTCGAGGTTGCGGCCGCGCTCGAATCCGGGCATGTCGCGTTCGACGACCAGCAGGCTGAAGCCCTGTGCGCCCTTCTCGGGGTCGGTGCAGGCCACGACGATGATCAGGTCGGCGTTGATTCCGTTGGTGATGAACGTCTTCGAGCCGTTGAGCACCCAGTCGTCGCCGTCACGGACGGCCTTGGTCTTGATGCCCTGCAGGTCGCTTCCGGTGCCGGGCTCGGTCATCGCGATCGCGGTGATCAGTTCGCCGGAGCAGAATCCGGGGAGCCAGCGCTGCTTCTGCTCGTCGTTGGCAAGGTCGATGAAGTACGGCGCGACGACGTCGTTGTGCAGGGTGAAGCCGATACCGCTGTATCCGCCGCGGGTGGTTTCCTCGGTGACGATGGCGTTGTAGCGGAAGTCCTTGACTCCGCCGCCACCGAATTCCTCGGGCGCTGCCGTTCCGAGGAAGCCCTGCTTACCGGCCTCGACCCAGACGTCGCGATCGACGATGTTCTGCTCTTCCCACTTCACGTGGTTCGGCGCTACGTGCTGATCGAGAAATTTCCGGTACGACTCCCGGAACAGCTCGTGCTCGGGCTCGAAAAGTGTGCGTTCCACGCAGATCTCCTTGTTCGGTGCATACCGACATCGACCTGTGAACGGTGTCATTCGCGGTCGTCGGTACGACTGACGTCACGCTCCAACAGTACGTTCGGGACGTCACGGAGGTCGATGACCAAAACGCGCGCGATTCGTGACCGACCCCGCTACCGTGCGCGTTTGCCCGCGCTTCTCGCGAGCGCCGAGACGATCGGGTACCCGAGAAGGATGCCGACCGAACCCCACGCGATACCGCCGAGCTCGACCGATCCGACGGACAGCGTCAGGTCACCGATTCCGGCGACGAGCGCGGCAGCGACGACCATGAGATTGACCGGATCGGTGAAGTCGACCTTGGCGTCGGTCCAGATGCGTACGCCCAGCAGCCCGATGAGGCCGTACAGAACCAGGGTTGCGCCGCCGATGACCCCGTCGGGCACGGTGAAGATCAGTGCACCGAACTTGGGCGAGAACGCGAGCACCGTCGCGGTGATCGATGCGACCCAGTACGCGGCGGTCGAGTAGACACGGGTGGCCGCCATGACGCCGATGTTCTCCGCGTAGGTGGTGGTTCCCGAACCGCCGCCTGCTCCGGCCAGCGTGGTCGCCAGCCCGTCGGCGATCAAGGCGTCGCCGGCCACATCGTCGAGGTTCTTGCCGGTCATCGCGGCGACGGCTTTGACGTGCCCCACGTTCTCGGCGACCAGGACGATCACCACCGGCAGCGCCACGAGGATCACCGACAGCTCGAACGACGGGCCACGAAACTCGGGCAGACCGATCCAGCTCGCAGCGCTCAGTGCGTCGAGTCGCGGTTGCGCGATCCCTCCGGTGACTGCGGCGAACACCCAACCCACGACGACTCCGAGCAGGATTCCGAGTCGCCCGATCAGGCCGGGTCCCACGGCTGTCGCCAGCAGAATCGCGACCAGGGTGATAGCTGCGATCAGCGGCTGTGCCTCGAACGACGTGGTAGCGGCCGGTGCCAGGTTCAGCCCGATGAGTACCACGACGGCTCCGGTCACGACGGGCGGCATCGCCGCGTCGAGTACCCGCTGCCCTGCGAACTTCACCACGAAGCCCACTGCTGCCAGTACGACGCCCACACACAGCACGGCTCCGAGCTGGGCGGCAGGTCCGTTGGCTTGGGTGGCACCGAGCGGGGCCAGAAACGCGAAGGAGGAACCCAGGTAGCTGGGCACCCGACCTCGGGTGATGACCAGGAACAGCGCCGTCCCTATGCCCGAGAACAGCAGCGTCGTCGACACCGGAAATCCGGTGATCGTCGGAACCAACAGAGTCGCGCCGAACATCGCGACCACATGCTGCATTCCGATACCGATGGTGCGGGGCCACGTCAATCGCTCATCGGGCGAGACCACCGCCCCGGCGTCGACGGTCTTTCCGTTTCCGTGCAGCGTCCAACCGAGAGTTCTCATGATGGAAGGCAACACTATTGGATCAGCCGAGAATCGCGCTCACTGCCTCGCGGGCAGCGGCGGTGCTGTCCGTTTTCAGCGCGGCCGCTGCCGCTTCCTTGCACTGAGCGAGTGTGACCGTTGCCAGTTTCGACCCCACGTGCGCGACGGCAGCCGACGCAGCCGAGAGCGAGGTGATGCCCAGCCCTACCAGCACGCAGGCCAGCAGCGGATCGGCCGCGGCCTCACCGCAGACTCCGACGGGCTTGCCCGCCTTGGCTCCCGCGGCCGCGGTGTGCGCCACCAGTGCCAGCACGGCCGGCTGCCACGGGTCGGTCAGGCCGGCGAGCTGAGCGGACATGCGGTCGGCGGCCATCGTGTACTGCGCCAGATCGTTGGTTCCGATGGATAGGAAGTCCACGTGCTCGAGGATGTGTTCGGCGAGCAGAGCGGCGGCGGGGATCTCGATCATGACCCCCGGAGTGAGTCCGCGCTCGCGGACGTCGGCAGCGAAATCCTTTGCCTCCAGCGCCGTCGCGATCATCGGAGCCATCACCCACGGGGAGGAATCGGTCGCCTTGGCGGCTGCTGCGATGCCGTCGAGCTGGCGGTACAGAATCCCTCGATCGGCCTCGGCGATGCGGATGCCGCGAATGCCCAGTGCCGGGTTGGCCTCGTCGGGATGAGTGGCGAACCGAAGTGGCTTGTCCGAGCCGGCGTCGAGAGTCCGAACGACAACCTTCTTGCCTGCGAACGCGTCGAGTACCTGTGCGTAGATCTGGGCCTGCTCGTCGACGGTGGGTTCGGAGTCGCGGTCCAGGAAGCACAGCTCGGTACGAAACAGACCGACGCCGTCCGCTGCGCTCGACCGCGCTGCGCGAGCACCGGCACCGTCCTGGACGTTGGCGAGAATGTCGACTGCGTGGCCGTCGGCGGTGGTTCCGGGACCGACCCACTGGGATACCCGGTCGAGCTCGTCGCGGGCAGACACGACGGCAGCGCGGGCCGAGTCGGCGTCGGGTTCGAGATCGATGCGGCCGCTGGTTCCGTCGACGGACGCGTTCGTACCCGCAGCGATGTCGTCGAGCCCAGCCACGGCGACGATGCACGGAATGCCCAGCTGACGCGCAATGATCGCGGTGTGGCTGGTCGGACCGCCCAGCGAGGTGGCGAGTCCGACGATCAGGGTGGGGTCCAGACCCGCGGTGTCGGCGGGCGCAAGATCGTCGGCGAACAGCACCGACGGTTGGTCCGGTACCGGAACACCGGGCTCCGGAACGCCGAGTATCTCGGCGATGACGCGATCGCGAATGTCGCGCAGATCGGTCACGCGCTCGGCCATCAGTCCGCCGAGCTGGGTGAACATCGCGGCGAACTTCTCCGTTGCCGCCGCCGTTGCCGTGACGGCAGAACTGCCCTTGGCGATCGAGGAGCGAGCGGCCCCGAGCCATCCGCGGTCGGTGGCCATCGCGGCGTTGGCAGACAGAACCTCCGAAGCAGCGCCGGTCGCGAGTTCCGCGCGACCGCGTAGTCGGGAGGCGACAGCATTCGCTGCGGCGTCGAAGACGGCCTTCTCGGCCTCCCGATCGGCCTCAGCGACCTCGCCGGTGTCGGCCGGGATGGACGGTCGGGCACCGGGACGAATGACGGGGCCGTATCCGACGCCGGGCACGACGGGTGTGCCGCGCAGCGTCGTCTGCGCTGCTCCGGCCCCGGCTGCATCGACTGTCGTGTCGGTGTGTCCGGTCGAAGCGGTGCTAACCGATCCCGTCATGTGGTCCTCCTCGGATCCTGCGTGAACAAAGGTCATCGCATCTGTTCGGCGAGCTGTGGCGTACTCACTCACTTGCCTGTGTTGTGACCGAGATTACTCCAAACCCTTGACATGTCAACACACACGGGCGTAAAACAACATAAAGCAACATCAACCGGGAAGGAGACGCAGGTGTACGCCGAAGAACGCCAACACGCCATCGCCGAACTGATCAGCACGCACGGCCGCGTCTCCGTCAACGATCTGTCGGCCACGTACGGCGTCACCACCGAAACCGTGCGACGCGATCTCGCCACCCTCGACCGAATGGGAGTCGTCCGCCGCGTCCACGGTGGAGCAGTACCCGCGTCCGCACTGACCACACTCGAGCCCGGCGTCTCCGAGCGAGAGTTCACCCGCGCCGACCAGAAGGACGCCATCGCAGCCGCGGCGTTGTCCTTCCTGCCACCGGTGGGCGGCAGTGCGGTGTTCGACGCGGGCACCACGACGGGCCGGTTGGCGGGCCTGCTTCCCCACGACCGCGAGCTGACTCTGGTGACCAACTCGGTGCCGATCGCCGCCCGGGCCGCAACCATGCCGAGCGTGAGTCTTCGACTGCTCGGCGGGCGGGTGCGCGGAACCACCCAGGCTGCCGTCGGCGACGAAGCACTGCGCGCCCTCGAATGGCTACGGGTGGACGTCGCGTTCATCGGTACCAATGCCATCAGCGTCGGGCACGGCCTGTCCACCCCGGACAGCGACGAGGCAGCCGTCAAGCGCGCGATGGTCGATGCAGCCAATCACGTTGTGGTGCTCGCAGATTCGTCGAAGATCGGACGCGAGCACCTGGTGAGCTTCGCCCGAGTGCAGTCCATCGACGTCATCGTCACCGACAGCGATATCTCGAACAACGACCGTAAGAAGCTCAGCGACAAAGGAATCGAGGTGGTGATCGCATGATGGTCACACTCACGGCCAACCCGAGCATCGACCGCACGGTCACGCTCGACACACCACTGGTTCGCGGGGGCGTGCACCGGGCATCGACGTCGGTCTCCGACCCGGGCGGCAAGGGCGTCAACGTCGCTCGTGTCCTCGGCGGATCCGGAATCGACGCGTTGGCGGTGCTCCCGGCCAATGTCGGAGACCCGCTGCTCGACGCGATGTCCGACAAGGGCGTGCGGTACTCCGCCGTTCCGACGTCGGGGCCGGCCCGCACCAACATCACGGTGAGCGAGGTCGGTGGCACCACCACCAAGATCAACGAGCCCGGTGCGACGGTGTCGGAGCAGACCCGCACCGAGCTGCGGGAGCGAATCCTCTCTCTCGCAGTCGATGCCGAATGGGTGGTGCTCTCCGGTTCGCTTCCGCCCGGTCTGCCCGTCGACTGGTACGCAGAGCTCGTGACGGCGCTGCGCGCCACGTCCGCGAAAGTTGCGGTGGATACCTCCGACGAGCCACTGCTCGCTCTCGCGGCGGCCTTCCCGGCGTCGGCACCCGATCTGATCAAACCCAATTCCGAGGAACTAGCCCAACTCACCGGGTACGATTCCGAAGAGCTGGAAAGCGCAGCGGCGAAGGGTGATCCGACGGCAGCGATTGCAGCCAGCACAATCCTTCTCGGCCGAGGCGTCGGCGCGGTGTTGGCCACTCTCGGCAGCGCCGGCGCCGTACTGGTCACCGAGGACGGATCCTGGTACGCCAGCCCGCCCCCGATCACCGCGGTCAGCACGGTCGGCGCAGGCGATTCCTCGCTCGCCGGCTACATCCTCGCCGACGCCGAGAACTGTTCCGACGCAGACAAACTTCGCCGCGCCGTCGCCTACGGAACGGCGGCAACCGCACTTCCAGGCACCACGCTTCCACTGCCCGAGCAGACCCACCCGAATTCGGTGACGGTCCGTGCGCTCGACATCCCCACCTCCGTCACCCCGTCCGCGCTCTCCCCTTCTTCGAATCGTCTCTAGGAGCCTGCAATGTCCACCCCCACCGAAGATCAGCAGATCATCGCCGAGGATCTGATCCTCCTCGACGCCGATCTCGGCGAATCCAAGGAAGCCGTCATCGAACGCCTCGCAGGCGTTCTGGCTTCCGCGGGTCGCGCAACCGAGACCGATGCTCTGCGCGACGCCGCTCTGGCCCGCGAAGCGCAGTCTGCAACAGGCCTGCCCGGCGGCATCGCCATCCCGCACTGCCGCTCCGAAGCGGTCACCTCGGCCTCGCTCGGATTCGCCCGACTGAACCCCAAGGTCGATTTCGGTGCCCCCGACGGCCCCGCCGACCTCGTGTTCCTCATCGCCGCGCCGGCCGGTGCCGGATCGGCACACATGAAGTTGCTCTCCAGCCTGGCGCGCGCCCTGGTCAAGCCGGAGTTCGTCACCTCGCTGCGCAACGCGTCCTCGGCAACCGAGATCGTCACGCTCGTCGACGGCGTCATCAACCCTGCTGCCAAGCCGGCCGCGACGACCACTGCGGCAGCTCCCGTGTCGACCGCCAAGCACAGCGCGGCCGCCACCCCGGCCGAAGCCACTGCCCCCAAGCACATCGTCGCAGTCACCGCCTGCCCCACCGGAATCGCGCACACCTACATGGCTGCCGATTCCCTCGTCGCCGCCGGTGAGCGCGCCGGAGTCACGGTGCACGTCGAGACCCAGGGCTCGAGCGGCAGCACGCCGCTGGACCCGAAGATCATCGCCGGAGCCGAGGCAGTCATCTTCGCCACCGATGTGGGCGTCAAGGGCCGCGAGCGTTTCGCCGGCAAGCCCGTCATCTCCTCGGGCGTCAAGCGCGCCATCAACGAGCCCGACGTCATGCTCACCGAAGCCCTACGCGCTGCACTGAACCCGGACTCAGCTCGCGTCGGCGGTACCGCAGTGGCTGCCGGCTCGAACGACTCCGCAGGTGAACTCGGCTGGGGCACCCGCATCCGCCAGATCCTGCTCACCGGTGTCAGCTACATGATCCCGTTCGTCGCTGCCGGTGGTCTGCTGATCGCTCTCGGCTTCCTGCTCGGCGGATACGAGATCTCCGGAGTTGCCGAGGACATCGTCGTCAACAACTCCATCACCTCACTGCCCGAGGGCGGAATCGCCGCCTACCTCGGTGCCGTGCTCTTCCAGATCGGCGCGCTGTCGTTCAGCTTCCTGGTGCCCGCGCTGGCCGGCTACATTTCCTACGCGATTGCCGACAGACCAGGTCTGGCACCGGGATTCACCGCAGGTGCGGTGGCCGTTCTGGTGGGTGCAGGCTTCATCGGCGGTCTCGTCGGTGGTCTGATCGCCGGCTTCGTCGCACTCTGGATCAGCAAGTGGAAGATTCCCGCAGTTCTGCGCGGCCTCATGCCGGTCGTCATCATTCCGCTGTTCGCCACACTCATCGTCGGCGCGATCATGTTCCTGCTGCTCGGCAAGCCACTTGCCGCGATCACCAGCGGACTCACCGACTGGCTCAACGGCCTCAGCGGTTCCTCGGTCATCATCCTCGGCATCATTCTCGGCCTGATGATGTGCTTCGACCTCGGCGGACCGGTCAACAAGGCAGCCTACGCATTCGCCACCGCAGGCCTGTCGGTCACCGACACCGCGTCGCTGCGCATCATGGCAGCGGTCATGGCCGCTGGAATGGTGCCGCCACTGGCCATGGCACTCGCCTCGACCGTTCGCGCACGCCTGTTCACCGAAGCCGAGCGCGAGAACGGCAAGGCAGCATGGTTCCTGGGAGCTGCATTCATCTCCGAGGGCGCAATTCCGTTCGCCGCGGCCGATCCGTTCCGCGTCATCCCCTCGATGATGGCCGGCGGCGCAGTGACCGGCGCGATGATCATGGCGTTCGACGTCACCCTCAGCGCACCCCACGGCGGCATCTTCGTCTTCTTCGCGATCGGAAACATCCTGTGGTTCGTCCTTTCGCTGGCAGCGGGCACCATCGTCTCCGCGTTCCTGGTCGTCTCGGCCAAGCAGTTCGTCAAGGGCAAGAACGCCCCGTCGGACGCCGAACTCGATCCCGCACTCGCCACCGTCTGACACTCGCTACGATCGCAACAACCCCACTACGAAGGAGCACCATGCCCAGCACCACAGTCGCCGTCGGATCCTCGATCGGTCTGCACGCCCGCCCCGCAGCCCTGATCGCCGACGCCGTCGCCGAAGCCGGCGTAGACGTCACCCTCGCAGTGGCCGACTCGGAGCCGGTGGATGCAGGTTCGGCCCTGATGATCATGACGCTCGGCGCCACCAAGGGCACCGAAGTCACCGTCAGCAGCGACGACCAGGCAGCACTCGACAACATAGTCGCCCTCGTCGAAGCAGACCTGGACGCATAGGTCGTTCCGCAGGCTCCACTCCTGCGACGCCTAGGTCGTTCCGCAGGCTCCACTCCTGCGACGCCTAACGAGAACGCATCGATCGCCGGACGGTGAATCCCACCGCTCCGGCGATCAGCACCACACCGGCAGCGACGGCCGCTCGGAATGACCATTCCGAGTCAGTCGCTGCTGGCGTTTGCGGCGACTGATCTGCGCTCGAGGTCGGCGACACCGACTCCGGCGCACTGGATTCGGCGGCGGTGGGCTCCGGAACAGCGAGCTCGAGAGACAACGCATCCGTGAATCGAAGAATCGGCGGAAGGCTTCCGTCCGTCGGAGCGAAACCCGCTTCCGATGCGAGGAGCAGACTTCCGTCGTCGAGGAACGCCAGTGCCTCGCCCTGCGGTTGATCGGGCAAAGCCGTCACTGCCCGCGGCGTGGCAGGATCGACCAGCGCGGACGCAATATCTCCATCGGAAAAATCGAACAGGTACGCGTCGGTGTACGTGCGCACCGCGGCGACGCTGCCGTCGGCGCTCACCGCTCCCCCGGTCGCCAGTATCGATCCGACCACGAACGGCGGCCCACCGACCGTGTCCGTTGCGGTGAACGCCAGATCTCCGACCTTGCGCATCGGCGTCGGCCCAGGGCTGCTCAGATCGCTGACGGATTCGTCGCCTGCAGGTACGTACACCCCGCTCACGCCCGAGAGTTCCTTGGTGACGATCACCGGTCTACCACCGGGCTCGATCAGGATCGCCTCGGCGTCGTGTGCGCCGTCCGGGTAGGTCAGCCGGTACAGTTCGCCCGCACCCGATGCCGGGTCCATGCGCGTCAATGCCACTGTGTCGCGTCGCATCTGGTTGTCCCCGATGTCGGCCAACCACAGCGAGCCGTCGTACGAGGTCAGGTCCTCGACGTCGTACGGGTCGACGGGAACGTCGATCCATCGCTCGACCGTGCAGTCGGCACCGAGCGCCGCGACCCGATCATCGGCTCCGCTGTCGCCGATTGCGTAGAGGACCCCGTCGATCGAGGTCAGGCCTGACAACTCGGCGAGACCAGGATCGGTTGGTCGACAATACGTTTCGGTCTCGATCGGAGCGGCGAAGGCAGGCACCGACAACGCGACCGTCGTGGCGACCGCAGCCGCGGCCGCTCCGCACACCACCAGCCGTGGCCCCACCGAGATCAGGCGGTGGGAACGGTTGCCGTGAACTCGACCAACGCTGCCGCGAGCGATTGCGGCACACGCGCTTCCACGCGCGTGCCCTCTTCCTCATGGGTGGATTTCACGATCCGGCCGTCGGTGTGGATGCGCGCGACCAGATCGCCACGGGTGTACGGCACGAGTACGTCGACCAACACGTCCGGCTCGGAGAGGATCTCGGCCAGGTGATCTCGCAGGGCGTCGATTCCCTCGCCGGTCTTGGCCGAGACGAACCGCGCACCGTCGAGCAATCCGCGCAGCTGGGTCAGCTGCACCGGATCGGCAGCGTCGATCTTGTTGACCACCAACAACTCCGGCGGCATCTTCGCATCCTGCTCGCGAACAACCTCGGTGATCACCTCGCGCACGGCCTTGATCTGATCGATCGGAAGAGGATCCGATCCGTCGACCACGTGCAGCAGCAGGGTTGCATCGGTGACTTCCTCGAGCGTCGAGCGGAACGCTTCGACCAACTGAGTCGGAAGGTGCCGAACGAAGCCGACGGTGTCGGTCAGCACGATCTCGCGGCCGTCTTCGAGGGTCGACTTCCGCGTGGTGGGATCGAGGGTGGCGAACAACGCGTTCTGGACCAGCACACCGGATCCGGTCAGTGCATTCAACAGACTCGACTTGCCCGCGTTCGTGTATCCCACGATCGCGATGGACGGCACCGTACCGCTCAGGCGCTGTTCGCGTTTGGTGTCGCGGGCCTGCTTCATGCCCTTGATCTCGCGGCGCAGCTTGGCCATTCGCTCACGAATGCGTCGACGGTCGGTCTCGATCTTCGTCTCACCCGGTCCGCGCAGACCCACACCACCGTTGCTGCCCGCACGTCCACCGGCCTGCCGCGACATGGATTCACCCCAGCCGCGGAGCCTGGGCAACATGTACTCCATCTGGGCGAAGGCGACCTGCGCCTTGCCTTCTCGCGAGGTCGCATGCTGGGCGAAGATGTCGAGGATCAGCGCGGTGCGGTCGATGACCTTGACCTTGACGACCTTCTCCAGCGCATTGAGCTGAGCAGGCGTCAGTTCACCGTCGCAGATCACCGTGTCGGCACCGGTCGCAAGGACGATGTCGCGCACTTCCTTGGCCTTGCCGGAACCGATGTACGTCGCGGCATCGGGCTTGTCGCGTCGCTGCATCAGCGCTTCGAGTACCTCCGAGCCGGCGGTCTCGGCCAGGGCAGCCAGTTCGGTCATGCTGGACTCGGCCTGCGCGGCCGTGCCGGTGGTCCAGACTCCGACCAACACGACGCGTTCGAGGCGCAGCTGCCGGTACTCGACCTCGCTGACGTCGGTGAGTTCGGTGGACAGTCCGGCCACTCGACGTAGCGCGGTGCGGTCTTCGAGCTGCATGTCGCCGGACGACGGGGAGTTCTCGTCGTTCAGCGGAGACCGAGCCAGTCGCCTCGACCACGCGTCGGACTCTTCGCGAGTCCAGGCGGATTCGGTTTCGGGAGCACCGTCGACCTCGTCGCGACTGTCGTCGACCGGTTCGCCCGCAGGGGATGTTTCATGTGAGTTCGTCATACGTCACCCATGATCCACGAAAAGCCCAGCGTATGCACGCGGGTTTCGGTCCGGGCGGATGCCGAGGCCGGTGCGATCGTCAGGACTGAGCCTTCAGCCACCGGTCGTCGATCTCGCCGCGGGCCAGCAGCACCGACGGTCCGCGCAGAGTGGCACCGACGTGATCGATGTTCACGCGCACCCGACCGCCGAGGACACCGACGCTCACCTCACCGGTCTCGAGACCCTCGTAGGACAACGCGGCCGCGGCCGCCGCCACGGTTCCGGTGCCACACGATCGTGTCTCCCCGACGCCACGCTCGAACACGCGCATCTCGACGGCGCCGTCGTCGAGCCTGGTCAGGATCTCGACGTTCGCGCCGTGGGGAAAGAACTCGGAGTCCAGTGTCGGCGGTGCGGACAGGTCGAGAGCGCCGAGAGATGCGCGCGTCAACGTCCCGTCGACACAGGCCAGGTGGGGATTTCCGACGTCGATTCCGACGCCCTCGTACGTTCCGCCCGCGAGGGTCACGGAGCTCGAGCCCATCAGAGTGACGTCACCCATCGCCACGGTGACATCGGCGTCGGTGTCGTCGAACGAGTGAACGGTCACAGCGCGTGCGCCCGCACGCGAACCCACCACGAACTGGTCGCGTTGCTCGAGGTCGTGTACCCGCAGGTAGTGCGCGAACACGCGGACGCCGTTGCCGCACATCTCGGCGATGGTGCCGTCTCCGTTGCGGTAGTCCATGAACCAGTCCTCGGGCTCGACACCCGATGGAATGCGATCGAGTACGCCTGCGTCGCGGAGCACCCCGGCCCGGGCGACGCGCAGAATGCCGTCGGCACCGAGGCCCTGGCGTCGATCACACAACACCGAGACCGCCGACCTGGTGAGTTCGAATTCGGCTGCCGGATCCGGCAGTACGACGAAGTCGTTCTGAGTTCCATGGCCTTTGGCGAAGTGCATGGCCGCGAGTCTACGGGGGTTCCGTTACGCGGGGTCGATCGCGGACAGGGCGTCCGACGTCAGCGTGGGCGAGGCACCGTCGAGCCAACGGACACGGTCGTCGCGGCGAAACCACGAGCGTTGGCGTCGCACGTAGCGTCTGGTTCCGATGAACGTCCGTTCGCGCGCGAACTCGACGTCGTACTCCCCCGCCAACACGTCGAGAGCCTGCGCGTACCCGATCGCGCGCGACGCGGTGACGCCCTGACGCAGCCCCAGACCGAGCAGCCCTTCCACTTCGTCGAGCAGTCCGGTCTCGAACATCTGTCGCGTGCGCTCGGCGATCCGCTCGTCCAGTTCGGCCGTGTCGCGGTCGACTCCGAGCACCACCGTGCCCCAGCGAGGTGCGCCGATCTTCGGAGCCGAGGCCGCGAACGGCTGCCCGGTCAGCTCCACCACCTCGAGCGCCCGGACCATGCGCCTGCCGTCGGTGGGCAGTATCGATGCGGCAGCCTCGGGATCGGCGGCCGTCAACGCGCGATGGATCTCCTCGACACCGTTGCTTTCGAGGACTGCTTCCCACTTCGCCCGCACGACGGGGTCGGTTGCCGGAAAGGCCCACTCGTCGAGCAACGATTGCACGTACATCATCGACCCCCCGACGATGATCGGTCGCAATCCGCGCGATCTGATGTCCTCGACGTCGGCGACCGCAGCCAATTGATACCGCGCGACGGTGGCGATGTCGGTGACCTCGAGCACATCGAGTTGATGGTGCGGAATCCCCCGCCGCTGAGCGACTGGCAGTTTTGCGGTCCCGATGTCCATTCCCCGGTATTGCTGCATCGCGTCGATATTGACGATTTCACCGCCGAATTTCTCGGCCAGATCGAGAGCCAGATCGGATTTGCCTGCGGCCGTCGGGCCGATGATCGCGACCGGAGTCGTGGCCGGATCGCTCGCCCCGTCAGTCACGAGACCAGGTCCCCACGAAGTATCCGACGCCGAAAGGGGCACCTCGGTAGAGCTCCGTCGTCGTCTTCGCATCGGCTCCGGCGAGTGCTGCCAGCACCTGCCACGCCGCTCGGCCGCCGACACCGAGCGATGCGCACAGGTCCGGTTCCAGACCGGCCAACGCGTCGACGTCCGCTGCCGCGAGGGCATCGTCGATCCGGCGCTGGACCTCCTGGGCGCGCTCGTCGAACGATCCGGGGGCCTTCGGAGTCAGCGTGTTCGCCCCGTCTGCCAGGACCAGCACGCCCCAGCTCTCCGCCGAGGCGTCGAACTCTCGGCGCAGCTCCTCGCCGAACTCCGCGCACCACTCGGGGCTCGCATCGGCCGGGATCGTGCGGACCTCGACCGCGTCGTCGGGCGCAGCCTGTCCTCGCAGCCACCCCGCGATCAGAACGGCCAGCGGCAGGTCCGGGTCTGCCGCAGTCTGATCTGCGGCGCCGGACAGGCTCACCACCACGTCGACTCCGAAGCCCCGAAACGTACCGACAGTGGCCTCGCCGAACGTGGAGGACGTGCGATCGACGCCGACGGCGATCCAGCGGTCGACCGTCGACGTCAGGTGTGTCGTCGCGCTGACGGCGGCGACCCGAAGATCTGCTGTCTCGGCCTCCCCCGCGCCCATCAGTTCGGGGACCAACAACGGCGGAGAGGGCACCAGGGCCGCGGCACGAAACACGAGCACCACGCTAGTCGCTGGTGCGACTTGGCCGGACGGGTCCACCTCGAGTCGTCTGAGCTGTTTCAATGGTCCGATCGGTCGTCACCTAGTTCAATGGTGTCCAGATCGCGATTGAGGCAGCCGTGACGCGCGGCAGAGATGAGGAACAATGACCGACCCGAACGCCGGTACCCCCACCACCCCCGAGGCTCCGTCCTCCGATGCACCCGCCCAGCCCCCCGGTGCCACCGCTCCCGATGCGGCGAACCACGGCGGACCCAAGCCCGGAGGTGGACCCAAGCCGGGCGGTGGACCGAAGCCCGGTGGTGGACCCAGGCCCGCGGGTCCCGGTACCGGTTCTCCTCGGCCCGGCGGTTCGGCCGGTGCCAAACCTCACCCCACGCCCTCCCACGTCCCCACGGCAATCCCGGCGGTCACGCCTGCGAGCGATCCCAGCAAGTTCGGCAGAGTCGACGACGACGGTACGGCGTGGGTGACCACCTCCGACGGCGAGCGGCAGATCGGGTCCTGGCAAGCCGGAGACGCAGCGGAAGGGCTCGCCCATTTCGGTCGGCGTTACGACGATCTGGCCACCGAGGTCGGTCTGCTCGAAGCTCGATTGACCTCCGGTACAGGCGATGCCAAGAAGACCAAGGCCGCAGCGTCCGCGCTGCTGGAGAGCCTGCCGACTGCGGCAGTGATCGGTGACCTCGATCTGCTCGCGAGGCGACTCGACGCGGTCGTCGAGCATTCGGACGCCGCAGCAGCGGTGGCCAAGCACGAGAAGGAGCTCGAACGCGCCGAACACACGGCACGCAAGGAAGCTCTCGCAGTCGAAGCCGAACAGATCGGCAGCGAATCGACCCAGTGGAAGCACGCGGGAGATCGGCTACGCGAAATCCTCGACGAGTGGAAGACGATTCGCGGGGTCGACCGCAAGATCGACGATGCCCTGTGGAAGCGGTACTCGAAGGCTCGGGAAAACTTCAATCGTCGCCGCGGCGCGCACTTCGCCGATCTCGATCGTGAGCGCGGTGCGGCCAAGACTCGCAAGGAAGAACTCGTCGAGCGGGCCAAAGCCCTGTCGTCGTCCACCGATTGGGGTCCCACCGCAGCTGCGTTCCGCGATCTGCTGGTGGAGTGGAAAGCATCCGGCCGTGCTCCTCGTGATGCCGACGACGCTCTGTGGAAGAATTTCAAGGCCGCACAGGACGTGTTCTTCGCCGCCCGTAACGCCGCGGCCTCCGAGCGGGACGCCGAGTTCGAGGCCAACGCCGAGGCCAAGGAAGCCCTGCTGGCCAAAACCCACATCGACCCGAGCAAGGACCTCGACGCTGCCCGCTCGGCGCTGCGCGATCTGCAGGACAAGTGGGATGCAATCGGCAAGGTCCCCCGCGAGAAGATGCAGGAACTCGAAGGCAAACTGCGCGCGATCGAGAAGTCGGTGCACGACGCGGTCGAGTCGCAGTGGCGTCGCTCCGACCCCGAGGCCGTTGCCCGCGCGGCCCAGTTCCGCGAACGGGTGGCTCAGTTCGAGGATCAGGCTGCGAAGGCGACCGCAGCAGGCAAGACCAAGGATGCCGAGCGTGCGTTGGCACAGGCCCAGCAGTGGCGCGAGTGGGCCGACGCAGCGGAGAGCGCCGTCGACGAGCTGTGAGTCGACGAACTGGGATTCGCTGACCGGGGACGGCCGTTCGGGCCTACGGGGCCGAGTGGCCGTCCCACAGTCGTAGCTTCTGCTCACCCGACGCGGCCGCGATGCGTCGCTGCTCCTGGGCGGCGAGTTGGGCGTTCGTCTTCTTCCACACGGCCTTGAGCCAGTGGAACGTCAGAGCGATGACGGTGATCCACGCGATGATCAGGCCGATTCCCGGTCCGGCACCCTGCACGTTGTCCGGCACGGTCTGCCGCGTCCAGATCGAGAACATTCCGTACACCGACGACACCGCGCACCCTGCCAGGGCAGCCCAGGCCAGCGCCCAGATGCGGGTGACGAGTGCGAGCACCGACATCACCACACCGAACGTGAGCACGAGCACGACGAAGACGCGCGACGGCAACGCGATCGATTCGGCAACTGCGGCATCGCTGCCCGTGAGCACGTCGAACCCGCTGGCCGATCCGGTGTGCGGCAACGCGAACGTGAACAGCAGGACCATGACCAGCCCGGCCACCACCATGGCCCGCGCGCCCGGATCCAGTTCGGTCATCACCGCCCTCTCGGTCCGTCCGAGTTCCTCTGCGGATCGAGAGGGTACGACGCGATCGGGTCCGTCTGTCTCTGTCATGCGGTGCATCCTGTCTCTGGCGTCAGCGGCGCCGGTGCGCCGATCGAGGGAAGTCCGAGGCCGACGCCGATCGGTGCCGTCTTCGGCATCACTCCGCGTTCGTGGGCATCGCCTGCTGCCGTACGCCTGTGGGTGAGCACGCCGGCATCGGCGATGAGGTGGTACGGGGCGGCTGCAGTGAGTGTGGTCGTGACGACGTCACCCGGACGAATCTCGCTCGCCCTGTCGGCGTCCACGGCGAAGTGGACGAGTCGGCCGTCCCTGGCTCGCCCGCTCATCCGATGGGTTGCTGCGTTCTTGCGACCTTCACCGGTGGCGACGAGCAGTTCGACCTCGGTACCGATCAGCGCCTGGTTGGCCGCGAGAACGATCTCCTCCTGCAACGCGATCAGCCGCAGATACCGTTCTTGCACAACCTCTTTGGGAACCTGGTCGGGCATGTCGGCCGCCGGGGTGCCCGGACGCTTCGAGTACTGGAACGTGTAGGCGTTGGCGAACTTCGCCCGTCGCACCACGTCGAGGGTCTGCTCGAAGTCCTCCTCGGTCTCGCCGGGGAAGCCGACGATGATGTCGGTGGTGACAGCCGCGTGCGGCATGGCCGCACGCACCTTGTCGATGATGCCCATGAACTTCGTCTGCCGGTAGGACCTGCGCATGGCCTTGAGGATTCGGTCCGATCCGGACTGCAGCGGCATGTGCAGGGTGGGGCAGATGTTCGGGGTCGACGCCATGGCCTCGATGACGTCGTCGGTGAACTCGGCCGGGTGCGGCGACGTGAAGCGCACCCGCTCCAGCCCCTCGATCGAGCCGCAAGCGGTCAGCAGCGAGGCGAACGCGCCGCGATCACGGGGCATGTCCGGATCGGCGAACGAGGCACCGTACGCATTGACGTTCTGGCCGAGCAGAGTTACCTCGAGGACGCCCTGATCCACCAAAGCCTGTACCTCGGCGAGGATGTCACCCGGCCTGCGGTCGATTTCCTTGCCGCGCAATGCGGGGACGATACAGAACGTGCAGGTGTTGTTGCAGCCCACCGAGATCGACACCCAGCCGGCGTAGGCGGATTCTCGCTTCGCGGGAAGGGTGGAGGGAAAGGCCTCGAGGGATTCGAGAATCTCGACCTGCGCCTGTTCGTTGTGCCGGGCGCGCTCGAGCAGAACCGGCAGCGACCCGATGTTGTGGGTGCCGAAGACGACGTCGACCCACGGTGCCTTCTCCACGACGGTGTTGCGGTCCTTCTGCGCCAGGCAGCCACCGACAGCGATCTGCATGTTGGGATTGCGCGTCTTCGCGGGCCGCAACATGCCCAGGTTGCCGTAGAGCTTGTTGTCGGCGTTCTCGCGCACCGCGCACGTGTTGAACACGACCAGATCCGCGTCGGTGCCCGAGTCCGCCGGCACGTAGCCCGCTTCCTCGAGCAGTCCGGACAGCCGCTCCGAATCGTGGACGTTCATCTGACAACCGTGCGTACGCACTTCGTAGCTGCGGGCACCTGCCGCCGACCCGTCGGTGAGCGGTACGGGCTCGGTAACCCCGCGTTCGGTCACGTCCATGGTCGGAAAAACACTCGTTTGCACCCCTCCAGGGTACGTCCATCGCACCGACCGACACGCCGGGGTCGAGGGCTCCACCGGAGACTGTCCAGGGCCGATGCAGACCGTCAGTAAAGTTTCCATTACATAATCGAAGATGACGGGCGAAAACACCGGTCGGCGAGGAAACTACGCATAGGGTTTCGATCTATGACGCACGCCACCGACGCGCCGGCATCGACTCCCCCGCCGGGCGCACCTTCGATGATCTCGCTCAAATCCGTCGACAAACATTTCGGTGATCTGCACGTCCTCAAGGACATCAACCTGGAAGTGCCGGCCGGACAGGTCGTCATCGTCGTTGGTCCTTCCGGATCGGGCAAGTCGACCCTGTGCCGGACGATCAATCGGTTGGAACCGATCGATTCCGGTGCCATCGAGGTGGACGGAGACCTGCTCCCCGCCGAGGGCAAGGCCCTGGCCGCACTGCGTGCCGACGTGGGCATGGTGTTCCAGTCGTTCAACCTGTTCGCGCACAAGACGATTCTGCAGAACGTCATGCTCGCGCCCATGAAGGTGCGCAAGCAGAAGAAGGACGAGGCAGAGAAGAGCGCATTGGCTCTGCTCGAACGCGTGGGCATCGCCAACCAGGCCGACAAGTACCCCGCCCAGTTGTCCGGTGGTCAGCAGCAGCGTGTCGCCATCGCTCGATCTCTCGCCATGAACCCCAAGGTGATGCTGTTCGACGAGCCCACCTCGGCCCTCGACCCCGAGATGGTCAACGAGGTACTCGACGTCATGACCTCGCTTGCCAAAGAGGGCATGACGATGCTCGTCGTCACCCACGAGATGGGCTTCGCTCGCAAGGCAGGCGACCGCGTCATCTTCATGGCCGACGGAGCCGTCGTCGAGGACACCGATCCGGAGACGTTCTTCAAATCCCCCAAGTCCGAACGAGCCAAGGACTTCCTCGGCAAGATTCTCGGCCACTGACCCGCTGCACCGTTCATTCCGTTCACCCCACCCGATCCTTAAGGACATTCACAGTGAGAATCACCCGCCCGATCCGCCTCGGAGTTGCCATTGCAGCTCTGTCCATCGTTGCGACCGCCTGCGGCGGCGGCGAGGAAGCTCGCACCATCTCGACCAGCGCCGAGTCCGGCAACCTCATCGTCGGCATCAAGTTCGACCAGCCCGGCCTCGGGCTGCGCAACCCCGACGGCACGTTCAGCGGATTCGACGTCGAGGTGGCCAAGTACGTTGCCGGTCAGCTGGGTGTCGACGAAGCCAACATCGAGTTCAAGGAATCCCCCTCGGCCCAGCGCGAGACGCTGATCGAGAACGGTGAGGTCGACTACATCGTCGCCACCTACTCGATCACCGATACGCGCAAGGAAAAGGTCGGTTTCGCCGGACCGTACTTCGTGGCGGGACAGTCACTGCTGGTGAGCCAGGACAACACCGACATCACCGGTGCCGATTCGCTCGAGGGCAAGCGTCTGTGCTCGGTCACCGGCTCCACCCCGGCCCAGAACATCGCCGACGAGTACCCGGGTGTGCAGCTCCAGCCCTTCGACACGTACTCCGCCTGCGTCGAGGCACTGCGCAACGGCACCGTCGATGCGGTGACGACGGACGACATCATCCTCGCCGGCTACGCCGCACAGTCTCCCGGACAGTTCAAGGTGGTCGGTGAGCCGTTCACCACGGAGAACTACGGCATCGGCCTGAACAAGGACGACACCGAAGGACGCAACCAGATCAACGACGCCATCGAAGAGATGGTCTCCAGCGGTGCCTGGGAGCAGGCCTTCAACGACACCGTCGGCGCATCGGGCTACCCGCTTCCCGCCGCGCCGACAGTCGACCGCTACTGATCGACTCGATCGTCGTGTCCCGCAAGCCTCGCTTGCGGGACACGACGGTTCGATCTCTCCGAGCCGTGAGGATCAACAAGCACCGTGAATCTATTGAGCAAGTACGGCGATCAACTGATCGAAGCATTCCTGACGACGATCTATCTGACATTGGCATCACTCGTCGGTGCGCTGATCATCGGAACCGTCGTCGCCGCCATGCGGGTATCTCCCATTCCGATCGCACGCGGAATCGCTGCCACGTACGTCACCATCTTCCGTAACACTCCGTTGACCCTGGTCATCCTGTTCACCTCGTTCGGCCTGTTTCAGACAATGGGCGTCTCTCTGGCGTCTCAGTCGTCCCCTACGGGCCTCGACGACAACAACTTTCGCCTGGCAATCCTCGGTCTGAGCATCTACACCGCGTCGTTCGTCGCCGAATCGCTGCGGTCCGGAATCAACACGGTCCCGGTCGGTCAGGCCGAAGCGGGTCGCTCACTCGGCATGACGTTCACACAGAACATCTCCATCGTCGTTCTGCCACAGGCATTCCGAGCCGTGATCGGACCTCTCGGCAGCGTCGTGATCGCGCTCACCAAGAATACGACCATCGCATCGGTGATCGGCGTCGCCGAGGCGTCGTTCCTGATGAAGAACATGATCGAGAACGAGGCCGCGATCTTCGTCGTCGGTGGCATCTTCGCACTCGGGTTCATGATCCTGACGCTCCCGACCGGGTTGCTGTTCGGCTACATCAGCAAGCGATTGGCGGTGTCATGATGAGTGATGCAGTAGCAGTTCTGTACGACGTCCCGGGCCCCAAAGCGGTACTGCGATACCGCATTCTGACCGCGGTCGTTGCAGTCGTCTCGCTGGGGATCGCGTTTCTGATCTACCGGGCGCTCGACTCGAAGGGGCAGTTGACCGCTGAGAAGTGGGATCCGTTCCTCGAATCGACCACGTGGACCACCTATCTGTTGCCCGGCATTCAGGGCACGCTGGTGGCAGCGGCCCTGTCGATCGTGTTCGCCCTGATCCTCGGTGCCGTACTCGGTATCGGCAGGTTGTCCGATCATCGAGTCGTCCGAGTGATCAGCGGCGCATTCGTCGAGGTGTTCCGCGCCGTTCCGGTGCTGATCCTAATGATCTTCCTGTACGCCGTCTACGCCGACTACGAGGTCTTCAAGGTCAAGTACCTGGCCTTGGCTGCGGTGGTCACGGGCCTGACCCTGTACAACGGTTCGGTCATTGCCGAGATCGTGCGTGCCGGCGTCAACTCCCTGCCCAAGGGCCAGCGCGAAGCCGCGTCGGCGTTGGGCATGCGCAAAAGCCAGGTCATGCTCCTGGTTCTGCTCCCCCAGGCCGTCACCGCCATGCTTCCGGCGATCATCTCGCAGATGGTGGTGGCACTGAAGGACTCGGCGCTGGGTTACGTCATCGGTTACGTCGAAGTCGTCCGTTCCGGGCAGCAGGTGGGCGCGTTCTACAGCAACTACCTGCCGTCGTTGGTGATTGTCGCCGTCATCATGATCATCATCAACTCCGCTTTGACGAAGCTGGCCACCGTGGTCGAACGTCGTCTGCGTTCTCGCAAGCGCAAGGCCGGCGCGACTGAAGTGGTTCCGGCTCTCGACGGTGGTCAGGCAGCCTGACCCACACGACACTGCAACTGGTCGAGGCCGTCGACAAGTAAGGCCCGCAACACCGATGGTGTTGCGGGCCTTACTGTTTCTCGACGGCACCGGCTCGAGGTGGACGATCACATCGAGTCGGGGCCGTCGAAGTCTTCGGTATCGGCACCTGCACGGTCGAGCTGCTCTTTGACCACTGCGAATGCCATCGACTGCGAGTAGCCGCGGCGGGCGAGCATGCCGACCAGCTTGCGCACAACCTTGTCTCGCTCGGTTCGAGCATCGGGTCCGCTGGGATCGGGCAACTGCAGCGTGCGGAATCGCTTGCGTATCAACTCGGCTGCGCGCTGACGCTCGTCGTCTGCATCGATCAGATCGAGTGCATGCACAGCGAGTTCGTTGCTGACTCCCTTGTTGCGGAGCTCCATGCTCAATGCACGTTTGCCCTTGCCGGAGTACTTGTGCCGGGACTGGACCCACTGCTGAGCGAAGGATTCGTCGTCGACCAGCTTGGCCTTCTCGAGCCGGTCGAGAACAGCGTTCGCGATTTCCGCGGTGAAGCCCTTCTTGGCCAGGCTCGCTTCGAGTTCGTGCCTACTGCGCGCTCGGTCGGTCAGCAACCGAAGGCAGACATCTTTCGCCTGCGCCTCGGTGCCGCCGCCTTCGTCTCGCTGCTGCACAGCGACAACAGGTTAGAAGTCGACCGGAGCAGCTGCGGGGTCCTCTGCGGTGACGTCCGCGCCGATCTGCAGCTTCTCCATGATCTTCTTCTCGATCTCGTCCCGTACGTCCGGGTTCTCGAGCATGAACTTGCGGGCGTTCTCCTTGCCCTGACCGAGCTGGTCACCTTCGTAGGTGAACCACGAACCCGACTTACGAATGAAGCCGTGCTCGACGCCCATGTCGATCAACGAGCCTTCGCGGCTGATGCCCTTGCCGTAGATGATGTCGAACTCGGCCTGCTTGAACGGCGGCGCAACCTTGTTCTTGACCACCTTGACCCGGGTACGGTTACCGATGGCATCGGTTCCGTCCTTCAGGGTCTCGATGCGGCGGATGTCGAGGCGAACCGAGGCGTAGAACTTCAATGCCTTACCACCGGTGGTGGTTTCGGGAGAGCCGAACATGACGCCGATCTTCTCGCGCAGCTGGTTGATGAAGATGACGGTGGTGCCCGAGTTGCTCATGGCACCGGTGATCTTGCGCAGCGCCTGGCTCATCAGGCGGGCCTGCAGACCCACGTGGCTGTCGCCCATCTCACCCTCGATCTCGGCGCGCGGCACCAGTGCCGCCACCGAGTCGATCACGAGGATGTCGAGAGCACCCGATCGGATCAGCATGTCGGCGATTTCGAGAGCCTGCTCACCGGTATCGGGCTGTGACACCAGCAATGCATCGGTGTCGACGCCGAGCTTCTTCGCGTAGTCCGGATCCAGAGCGTGCTCGGCGTCGATGAAGGCAGCGATGCCGCCGGCTCGCTGAGCACTGGCCACTGCATGGAGGGCGACGGTGGTCTTACCCGAGGATTCCGGACCGTAGACCTCGATTACACGTCCACGCGGCAACCCTCCGATGCCGAGTGCCACATCGAGCGCGATCGATCCCGTGGGGATGACGGCGATGGGCTGTCGGACCTCGTCACCGAGGCGCATCACCGAGCCCTTGCCGAAGTTCTTGTCGATCTGCGCAAGTGCGAGATCGAGCGCTTTGTCGCGATCGTATGCAGCCATCGTGAGCTCCCTGTGTCGTGTCGTTCAGCTGTGTCGTATCGATCAGCTTTGTCGTCGGTAACGCTAGAACGGGGTACCGACAAGAAGTTTCTCGAGACCGCTCAGCAACCGTTGACATCAGCATAGGGGAACACGTGTTCGAGTCAACTACCCCGGCTTTCGACACGCCGGAAAAGATCGACCGGACCGGTGCGGTACTACCAGCGCTCTTTCGGAACGTCGAACTCGTAACAGATCGAGCGCCACACTTCTCGCGGGTCGACGCCGTCCTCGATGGCCTGCGCTCCGGTGCGACCGATGCCGGACAACACATGATCGGCCAGCAGGGAGTTTCCTCGAACGGAGCCGAACTCCTCGGTGAGGAGTTCACGAAATTCGGTCAGACGCACAACGACAACCCTAGCGCCCGCTCCGTGGACCGCTGCGGGCGAGCACGTGACGACACACCGACACCGGATCCTCGACGGACTGCGACCCGTCCGCCGCCGCCCCCGCCGCCCGAGCGAAACGCGGATCGGACAGCACCGTGGCCACCGCGTCGGCGATCGAGGTCGGCGTCGGGGGACGTACGATGACCGCACTCCCCTGCCGGGCGGCCCGATTCGCCAGCTCCCACTGATCACCACCGCCGGGGACGGCCACCACCGGAACGCCGTGAACGAGAGACTTGGCCAGCATGCCGTGGCCACCGCCGCACACCACCACATCGGCACGGCGCAGCAGTTCGTCCTGGCGGCCGAGGCCTGCGTTCGCCCAGCTCGGGAGAGCGTCGGGACCTCCGTCGAGAACGGAGGCCACGACCCGCACCCCCTTGCCGTCCAACCCTTTCAGCGCCATCTCGAGCATTCCTTCCGCACCGGTGAAGGCGGTCGACGGCGCGACCATCACCAGCGGTGCCGAGCCGTCGGGGGCATCGAGCAGCTCGTCCGTCGGCTCCCACAGCAGCGGGCCGACCACGTGCGCCTCCGCCGGCCAGTCGGGTCGGTGCACCTCGAGCGCTGGAATAGTGGCGACCAGCCGAGCAGCGGGACCCGGGTCCTCGGCAGGCAACCCGATGCTCGTCCGTGCGCTGGAACGCTGTGTGCGCCCCTGAGCGATCGAGCGTGCCGTCAACGCGCGCATCACCACATCGCGCAGCCTGCCCCGAATCCCGATACCCGGAGCCAAGCCACTTCCGATGGGCGGCAACCCTTTCGAGGGCGAATACAGAGGATGGGGCGAGAGTTCGACCCAGGGGATACCGAGACGCTCGGCGGCCATGCCACCCCCTGCGGTGAGGATGTCGGACACGACGAGATCGACGTTCTCCCGCTCGAGGTCGGGTAGCAACTCGGTCGAGACGAACGCCGCCCGAGAGTGGATCCGTTGTCCGGCATCGAGATCGTCGTCTTCCGGCCGCGGTGCGAGTCCACCCAGCGGAAGCGCTCGCAGGCCCGCGGCGTGCGCAGCGGGTACCCAGCGGCTACCGGTGAAGAGGATCGGTTCGTCGCCGGCCGCGCGGAAGAGCAGAGACAGGGCGATCGCCGGAAAGGCATGCCCCGGATCGGGCCCGGCCACCACTGCTACTCGCACCGACCCAGCGTGCCACACTCGAGCCGTACCGCTCGACGTGTGCTGAGATCAGGTCGCGAGAGGGGCGGTCAGGTCAGGACGCAGCCTCGTTCACGCACCCTCGGGTCGCAAGTAACGGTCGACGGCGAACGCCATCTGGCGTGTCACCTCGGCACCGGACACCCGCTCGGACACCATCTCCGCGGACTGGACCGCAGACTGCACCATCAGCAATACCAACGTGGCCAGAGTGGTGGGATCCCCCGCACGAATCGAGGAATCACGTTGTCCGGCAACGACCAGAGAAGCCAGTGCATCGATGATCAACGCCTGACTGGTTCCGAGCCGATGCAGAATGTACGTGGCGAGCACGTCGGAATCGGAACGCAGAATCTTCACGAAAAGCGGATGGAGTCGAATGCGGTCGGCAACGTCACCCACGGCAGTCACGAGCTGATCACGAGCCGGTGCCGAAGCGTCGAAGCTCGGAATCAGGGCACCGATCTCTCGCGTGAGCAGGCTCGACACCACAGCTCGTGTATCGGCCCATCTTCGGTACACGGTGGGCCTGCTGACCTTGGCGCGACGCGCGATCTCGGCCAAGGTCGTGCGCTTGACTCCGTGTTCGAGGATGCAGGACCGCGCCGCGTCGAGAACGGTGTTCTCGACCGACTTCTCGGGAGCAACGGTCCCGGACGACGACTGCGGTTGCTCCGACGAGACAGGACTCGACGCCGGCTGCTCGATCACGTGCCACCTTTCTCGATTCGGACAAAAAGACCGTATTACGCGTAGTAACAGTCTATTTCGTTACAGTACCTCACGGTTACACGCACATCGGGTCCGAAGATCGCCAGTAACGCGCATGCGCAATCTGCGTCGGGCGCATTCGACCAGGAATCGCTTCGGTCACCACCACGGCAATCGTCGACCCTGGCAAGCTGATCGATGTGATCGAAAAATCGTTGCGAGCATGACCCGATCGGTGACGGTGTTGACCAATCCGATGGCCGGCGGTGGGCACGCGGGGCACGCCGGACGGTGCGCCGTGGCTCGACTGCGGGAGCGTGAACTTGACGTCACGGCCATCGAAGGCCGCACACCCGGGGATGCGTTGACTTTGCTCGAGAAGGCAGTCGGCAGCGGTACGGACGCGGTGGTCGCCGTCGGCGGCGACGGGCTAGTCAATCTCGTCGTCCAAGTACTGGCCGGCACCGACGTCCCGATGGGCCTGATCCCGGCCGGTACCGGCAACGATCTGGCACGGTCTCTGGGACTGCCTCGTGGCAATGCTGTTCACGCCGCCGACATCGTCGCCGACAACGTCACCCGCGCAATCGATCTCGGACGGATCGGCGAGCGCTGGTTCGCCACCGTCCTGTCCAGTGGTTTCGACTCGCTGGTCACCGAGAGGGCCAAGCGACTGCGCTGGCCACGCGGACCGCTGCGGTACAACGCAGCGATGATGCTTCAGCTGGCGTCCCTCCGAAAGCTGCCGTACGTCATCGAACTGGACGATGCCGAGCTTCGTCTCGACGCCACCTTGGTCGCTGTCGGAAACGGCAGAAGTTACGGTGGCGGGATGGTCGTGTGCCCCGCCGCGATCGTGGACGACGGCCTTCTCGACGTCACCGTCATCCGAGGGGTGAGCCGGACTCGACTGCTCGGACTGTCCCCCACGCTCTACCGGGGAACACACATCGACCGGCCCGAGGTGGACACCTACACCTCGACGCAGGTCACGCTGCGATGCGACGGAATCGTCGCCTATGCGGACGGTGAGCGAGTCGCCGAACTACCTGTCACCGCGCGTTGCGTGCCGCGGGCACTTCGGGTGTTCGTGAATCAGGATTCCATGGCTCGCGGGTGACCGAGCCGCCGCGTCAGAACTTCAGCGACGAGCGATCGTTGTCGGAGGAGATCGCCTTGTACAGCCATACCAGGCCCAACACGATCGCGCCGGCCACCACGAGCCAGAAGACACCCTTGATGATGGTGCCCAGAAGCGCGAGCGCAATCCAGATCAGAACGATGAATCCCAGTACTTTCCAGAACATGAGTGCTCCTACCGTGTCGCCGCGCACCGTGTCGTTTCGCGTACTTCGATACTGGCACTCCCGCGCGACGAACACATCGGGGTGAACCCTGAATTGTCTCAGCGGTGCCGCGACCGAATCTGGTCGAGTTCGGTGAGCGCCTCGGCCCACCCCTGCAGTCGATCCGTAGCCGACAGCAGCTCGCGTCGATGCGATTCCACGACCGTCGTCGACGCCGATCCTGCCGGTCCGGTCATCCGCGCGGCCGCGGCCACGAGCTGCTCGTACTGATCGACACCGGTGGCGAGTTCGGCTGCAGCCGAGGCTATTCCGCCCCGCAGGTGCTCGCGGGTCACAGCGCTTGCCGCCCCCGCACGTTCCAGAGCGGCGATGTCGACGGCGACTCCTTCGAGGCCGCGGGCTGCGTCGGAGGTCACCCCGATCATCTCCTCGACGTGCTCGGCACCGATCGTCTCGGATCTCGCCAGGATTCCCAGTAGCTCGAACAGACTCTGCTCGGCACCGGCCAGTCGGGTCATCGACTCGTACGCGGCAGATCCGCGCTGCGGCAACACGCGCTTGGTCGGTAGTCCCACCGGCACCGGTTGGGCTCGAAGTCGCCGCAACCGCGTCACCGCGAATGCGGCCGGTACGGCCATCAGCGCCGCACTACCGCCGCCCACGAACAGAGTCCACTCCGGTGCCGACAGCACGGCCATCCCCGCAGTTCCCACGGCCGTCGTCGTGGACGCGGCACCGAACCTGATTCCGCGTCGTCTGGCGCGGCGAATTTTCTTCAGGTGCTTGACGCGGGGATCCCTTCGGCGCCCTGCGGCGTCGAGAATCGAGGTCCCGACACTCCGAGCGGACTCCGCCAGCGATTTGACCACGGCACCGGACTCGGTGACGGCTGCGGTCACGGCCTCGCGATCGAGCGAAACGGCCGGCCGCTTACGCGACCGGCCGGCTTCGTGTTCTCTGCTGTTCATGTCGACGTTGCTGTCGGACGTCCGAGCTGTTCGCCGGCTCGATCTATGCCTGAGCCGGTGGCTCGGGCGTCGCGTCCGGGGACTTCGAGATCGAGGGCTTCGCCGCGGCATTGCCCGACGGCAACGAGTCACCTGCCATCGATGCACGAATCTGTTCGAGGCGGCTGTGACCCGCCATCTGCACCGACGCCTGCTGAACCTCCATCATGCGACCCGACACGGTGTTCTGGGCCAGCTCTGCCGATCCGAGGGCATCAGCGTAGCGACGTTCGATCTTGTCGCGCACCGCGTCGAGGCTCGGGGTGTTGCCGGGCGCGGACAGCGTGCTGTCCATAGACCGCAGGGATTCGCTGACCTTCTCCTGCATCTTCGCCTGCTCGAGCTGGCTCAGTAGCTTGGTGCGTTCTGCGACCTTCGACTGCAGAGCCATGGCGTTCTGCTCGACGGCCTTCTTCGCCTGGGTGGCCGCCTGCAAAGACTGGTCGTGCAGGACCTTGAGGTCCTCGACACTCTGCTCGGCGGTCACCAGCTGTGCTGCGAACGCCTCGGCTGCGTTCGTGTACTGCGTGGCCTTCTCGATGTCGCCTGCAGTGGCGGCCTGATCGGCCAGCGTCACCGCCTGCCGCGCGTTCGCGTTGAGCTTCTCGACCTCGTCCAGCTGACGGCTGAGCTTCATCTCTAGCTGGCGCTGATTACCGATGACCGACGCGGCCTGCTGGGACAGAGCCTGATGCTGTCGCTGTGCGTCTTCGATCGCCTGCTGAATCTGAACTTTGGGGTCGGCCTTCTCGTCGATCTTGGAATTGAAGAGCGCCATCATGTATTTCCAGGCCTTGACGAAAGGATTAGCCATGGGGTGGTCCTGCCTCCATCTGTTGCGCCGCGGTGGCCGCGTACGGGTCGGCTGCTCTCGCAGTGACCGAAATGAACCTGTCCGTGCTGTGAAAGTCGGGTGCGTGGTCTGGGTCAGGACTGGAAACTGGGTACTTTTCCGATCTTAGGCGGCGGCGAGTGCTCTGGCAGCAGGTGCCGGAATCACGACGCGAGTATCGCCGTCGATGCGGGTGGCGACCGCCGCCTCGTCGAGCCGCGCGGCGGCGGTCGAGGCGTCGGACAGTGTCACACTGACATCGCTCATGACGTCCGAGAGCGGGACGGCGAGGGCGTCGCAGATCGCAGCGAGGAGCTCGCTCGACGCTTCCTTGCGACCGCGTTCGACCTCGGAAAGGTATCCGAGGCTGACGCGTGCGGTGTTCGAGACTTCACGCAGGGTTCGGCTCTGTGCGACGCGAGTACGCCGCAAACTGTCGCCGAGTGCTTCACGCAATAGCAGCGCCATCTCGCTCCTCCTCGTTGGTGTTCGTGCCGACGGCTGTGCCGTCGAGACGACAACGTTCACATCTCGTTCGTCCGGAGCCGTCACGATGTTCAACGTCCCAGTCGGTCCGATTGGTTCCCGACCCTATATGCCCGTTCACTGCGACACGCGCCGAAACAGCTGCGACACGGCCACCACGACTGTAGCCCGCCGACGAGTTCACGCGGAGGACACGCCTCGGCGCAGACGAACGGCCTGCACCACGTAGTCCACACCGGTGTAGACGGTGAGCAGTACCGCCAGCGCCATCAAGGCGACCGCGACCGGGTCGAACACGCTCGGCAGCGGGCACAGGTACACCCCGATCGCGAACGTCTGCACCAGAGTCTTCACCTTGCCGCCGCGCCCTGCGGGGATCACTCCGTGGCGGATGACGGCGAACCGCACCGCGGTGATGCCGATCTCCCGCACACCGATTATCACCGTCACCCACCACGACAGGTCGCCCAACATCGACAGTCCGACGAGCGCAGCACCGATCAGAGCCTTGTCCGCGATGGGGTCGGCCATCTTCCCGAAATCTGTGACGAGACCGTACTTGCGGGCCAACTGGCCGTCGATCCGGTCGGTGATTGCAGCAGCAGCGAAGATTGCGGTTGCCGCCAGCCGCCAGGATGTGTCGTGGCCGTCACCGACGAACAGTGCGGCGAGAAAGACCGGAACCAGTGCGATTCGGAGCACCGTCAGGACGTTCGCGATATTGAGCAACGGCACTTCGTCCGGACCACCGGTGACAGCGTTGCCGTGAGGCAGGCCCGAATCACGTGGGGCCGAAGCCCCGGAGGGACGGTTGCCCGGAATCTCGCCACTGGATGGAACGCCGTGATCGGGCGTCACCGGCCCGCTCATCGGCAGAACCGCGCGCCGTCGACGACGTACCGGTCGGTGTGTCGGCTTCGGCGCAGCACCGATCCGCCGAGACGGGGACACAGCTCACTGAACGACACACGAAAAGTTTATCGGTTGCGGTACTGACTACTGTTCACCCCATGACTTCTGGGCCGAATCGGGCGAGTCGCGACATCGCAGACCCCGAATCCGACGTGCAATCCGACATCGCGGACCTCGGCTCCGCGAACGACGGCACCCTCGTCGTGCGTCGAGCCAGAACCTCCGACATCCCCGAGATCAAGCGTTTGATCGACATCTACGCCGGACGCATTCTGCTCGAGAAGAACCTCGTCACCCTGTACGAGGCGGTGCAGGAGTTCTGGATCGCCGAGCGTGACGGCGAGATCATCGGCTGCGGTGCGTTGCACGTGCTGTGGGCCGATCTGGGCGAGGTTCGCACGGTCGCCGTCGATCCCGCCGCCAAGGGGCACGGCGCAGGCCACCTGATCGTCGCCAAACTGATCGAGGTCGCTCGTGATCTGGCGTTGCAGAAAGTGTTCGTGCTGACCTTCGAGGTGGACTTCTTCTCTCGACACGGGTTCGCCGAGATCGACGGAACCCCCGTGACGGCCGAGGTCTATGCGGAAATGTGCCGTTCCTACGACACCGGCGTGGCGGAGTTCCTGGACCTGAGTTACGTCAAACCGAACACTCTGGGCAACACGCGGATGCTGCTGTCGCTCTGACAGAATTCCGGGATCACCCCTCGAATCCGGAAGAGAGCTCCATGCCCCTGATCGCCGTCAGCTACACCTACTCACCCGCCACCACAGACGGGCGCGACACTCACCGCGCAGCACATCGCGCCTGGTTGGCCGACCTGCTCGACCGGAAAACCCTGGTTTCGAGTGGACCGTACGCCGATGGCAGCGGTGCGCTCCTGCTGGTGGAGGGCACGGATGCTGCCACCGTCGAGACGCTGTTCGCGCAAGACCCGTTCGCGGTGGAGAACCTGATCGAGTCGGCGACGTTCCACGAATGGACGCCCGTCATGGGCACCTTCACGTCCTGATCTTCCCCGCTCACCCGGTTCGCGTGAATGGACCACTGCACCGCCGAGACGGCTGCAGTGGTCCATCCACCCAGGCCGGGAAGCGGTCAGAACTCCTCCGACGCGGGCTGCTCGTCCGGGTCGCCGCCCTTGATCGACCACAGCAGACCGTCGAGCTCGTCGGGCTTGACGAGTACCTCGCGGGCCTTCGAGCCTTCGCTCGGGCCGACGACTCCGCGGTTCTCCATCAGGTCCATCAATCGCCCGGCCTTGGCGAAGCCGACTCGAAGCTTGCGTTGCAGCATCGACGTCGAACCGAACTGACTCGTCACGACCAGTTCGACCGCCTGCAACAGCACGTCGAGGTCGTCGCCGATGTCCGGGTCGACGTCCTTCTTGTCCGAGACCTTCGCAGCGGTGACGGTCTCGTTGTACTCCGGCTCGGCCTGGTTCTTGGCGAAGTCGACGACGGCGGCGATTTCCTCGTCGGTGATGAACGCACCCTGCAGACGCGTCGGCTTGCCCGCACCCATCGGTAGGAAGAGCGCGTCTCCCATACCGATGAGCTTCTCCGCACCCGGCTGGTCCAGGATGACGCGGGAGTCGGTCAGAGACGACGTGGCGAAGGCCAGACGCGACGGCACGTTCGTCTTGATCAAGCCCGTCACGACGTCGACCGAAGGACGCTGGGTGGCGAGCACCAGGTGAATGCCGGCGGCGCGCGCCTTCTGAGTGATCCGCACGATCGCCTCTTCGACGTCACGCGGGGCGGTCATCATCAGGTCGGCCAGCTCGTCCACGATGGCCAGGATGTAGGGATACGGACGGTAGACGCGTTCGCTGCCCAGGGGCGCGGTGATCTCGCCGGACCGCACCTTCTTGTTGAAGTCGTCGATGTGACGGACCTTGTTGATCTGCATGTCCTGGTAACGCTGCTCCATCTCCTCGACGAGCCAGGCCAGCGCCGCGGCAGCCTTCTTGGGCTGCGTGATGATCGGGGTGATGAGGTGCGGAATTCCCTCGTAGGGCGTCAGCTCCACCATCTTCGGGTCGATCAGGATCATCCGAACCTCGTCCGGGGTCGCCCGTGCGAGCAGCGAGACGAGCATCGAGTTCACGAAACTGGACTTACCGGAACCGGTGGAACCGGCCACCAGCAAGTGCGGCATCTTCGCGAGGTTGGCGCTGACGAAGTCGCCCTCGATGTCCTTACCGAGTCCGATCACCAACGGATGGTGATCCTTACGCGTCGACGGCGCAGTGAGCACGTCCGCCAGACGGACCATCTCACGGTCCGAGTTGGGCACCTCGATACCGACCGCGGACTTGCCAGGGATGGGCGCGAGCAGGCGAACGTTGTCGGTGGCGACGGCGTAGGCGATGTTGCGTGCGAGTGCCGTGATCTTCTCGACCTTGACGCCGGGGCCCAGCTCCACCTCGTAGCGGGTGACCGTGGGGCCGCGGGTGAAACCGGTGACCGCGGCATCGATCTTGAACTGTTCGAGTACCTCGGAGATCGCCTCGATCATGGCGTCGTTGGCCTGGCTGCGGGTCTTGGGCGGATCTCCGTCGATCAGCAACGACAGCGACGGCAGCGTGTAATCCCCGTCGACGACGCGATCGACGACGATCTTGTCGTCCTCGGCCGGCTGTTTCGGTTCGGCCGCCTTCACGATCGGCTTGGGCTTCGGCCGCGGGGGCGCGACCGGCTCGGAAGCAGGTGCGGGGACAGCGGCGGCGGGTGCGATGACCTCGGTGGCAGCCTCGGGCGGCGGGGTCTTGCGCGCGCGTGGCGGCTTGACGACCGGGATGTATTCCTCGGTCGGGTAGTTGTCGTAGGGGTCCGCGCCTCCGTGGACCGGGTAGCCGTCGGCGTCGAAGTTGCTGTCGTAGTCGCCGTAGCCCTCGTCACCGAATTCGGAGCCGAAGTCGGCCGGGTCGTATTCGTCGTATTCGTCGCCGCGGCTGTCGGTGCCGAACAGTGCACGCATCCGATCGGGTACGTCGCGCACGGTGGTGCCGGTGAGCAGGAGTAGGCCGAACAGGCCGGCGAGCAGCAACAACGGCACGGCCAGCCATACGGTGAGGCCGTCGGCTATGGGTCCGCCTGCCACGTATCCGACGAAGCCTGCGCCCTCGGATCGTCCGGCGGCGTCGGTCGGTGAGCCTGCGGCCATGTGCCACAGGCCGAGGATCGGCAGGCCGAGCAGGATCGATCCCAGAACCAGTCGTGGCCGTACCTCGGGATGCGGTTCGGAGCGCATCAGAACGACGGCGATTGCGACACCGAGCACGGGTGCGACGTAGCCGGCTCCACCGATGACGGCGCGGATACCCACCTCGATCCATTCGCCGACCGGTCCCCCGGCGCTCAGCCACACACTCGCGGCGACGACGACACTGACGGCGATCAGTCCGAGGGCGATCCCGTCCCGGCGGTGGCCGTGCTCGATGTCGGCGGCTTTGCTCACCGTCCGCGTCGTGGCACCGACTCCGCGTGCTGCCATCGACCAGGTGGAGGCGATACCTCGCCCGATCGCGTCGAGGGCACCGCGTGACTTCTTCTTCGCCGCGGGCCGCCGAGACGTCGACGCACCCCTGGCAGGGGCCTTACCGCGGGAGGACGCGTTCGCACGCGACGTCGCGGGATTGCGCGGCGCTGTGGGCTTCTTCGGCGTCGTCACGGTGCGCGCAGTACGCCCGCCACCGGACTTACGGGCGGTGCCGGACGCGCGCGAGGAGCCGGATCCGCTGGATCCGGCTCTGGCGGTGGAGGTGCTGGTCTTTCCTGCCATGACCCCAGGCTAGTCGCAACAGCCCCGTCGAAACCATCCGCAACACCAGTAACAGCGGGGGTGAATGTGTCAGAAGCTCAGATCGAGTGCCTTCACGGCAGCCACGTCGTCCGCCGAACCCTCGTACAGCACCTCGATCTGATCGCGCCCGAACGCGTAGAGCAGCAGTTCCGACGGCTCCCCCACCACGGTCACGCCCGGGCCCGATCCACCCTTGAACGTGGCCATGCGGCCGTCCGGGGTGCGGACGTGAACCGGAATCGGCGCAGAACGGTGTCCGGCCCGGCCTATCAACCGAACCTGCGGCCACAGTCGCGTTTCCACCGCGGCCGGCAACACTCGTCGAGTCCAGCTCTCGCCTGCCCGCCGCAGATCCTCGTGATGAACGAACATCTCACCGAGATTGATCAGGGGGTCCAGCAGTGCGAACGGCGACCACATGGGCGGCCCCGTCCGTATGTCCTCGACCACCGTCGTGAACGGCTTGTTCGCAACGGATCGCTGGACGCGCTCCGTGTACCCCGCGAGCGGAGAGAGAAATATGCCGGGCGAGGCGTCCAGGCGTCGTTCCCGGACGACGAGATGCGCCGCCAGATCGGCTGCGGTCCACTCACCGCACAGCGTCGGCGCATCGGGACCCACGTCGAGAAGGGTCTGGACCAGTTGGGAACGTTCATCCTGGGCGAGGCTCACGCGGTCCACGGTACGTCCCGAGCGATCCGACGGCATCCCGCCGCCCCACACTCCCCGATGTTCGAGGCACCTGCGGCGTCGGTAGCCTCCCAACAGTGCCGGTATCGGAAATTCTCGTCATCCTGCTCGCCGGACTCGGAGCCGGAGCCATCAACGCCGTCGTCGGTTCCGGGACGCTGATCACGTTTCCGACGTTGGTCGCATTCGGCTATCCCCCGGTGGTCGCCACCATGTCCAATGCGGTGGGCCTGGTGGCGGGAAGCGTCTCGGGTACGTGGGGTTATCGCCGAGAGTTGCGTGGACAGTGGCATCGACTGCGGTGGCAGTTGCCTGCCTCGTTCTTGGGCGCGCTCGGCGGTGCCTGGCTGCTGCTCCATCTACCCGAAACCGTGTTCGCCGCAGTGGTTCCGGTGTTGCTCATCGGCGCGCTGATTCTCGTTGTCGCACAACCGAGAATCCAGGCCTGGGCCAAGCGGCGATCGGAAGCCGCTGGCAAGGCCGCGAACCACATCAGCCGTACCCGGATGGCCTTGGTCACCGGCGGCACTCTGCTGGTCGGCATCTACGGCGGCTATTTCACTGCCGCACAGGGCATTCTGCTCATCGGGGTGATGGGAGCGCTGCTCCCCGAGACCATGCAGCGGATGAACGCAGCCAAGAATCTTCTGTCATTGGTCGTCAATGTCGTTGCAGCGGTGACGTACACGATCTTTCGCTTCGACGACATCAGCTGGCAGGCAGCGGGACTGATCGCGGTCGGCTCGCTGATCGGTGGAGCCGTCGGAGCACGCTACGGCCGCCGGCTCTCGCCGGCGGCCCTGCGCGGTGCCATCGTCGTCCTCGGTCTGATCGGACTCTGGCGACTGCTCGTCTAGACGATCGCGTCCAGTTCGACTGTGGGAGCGCCTAGTTCGACTGCGGTTGCGGCTTGACCGCGATGATCGTCGGAACGATCATCGGCTTGCGGCGATACTTGTCCGCCACCCACCGACCGACGACACGACGCACTGCCTGCGCGATGCGGTGCGTATCGGACACGCCGTCGGACGCCAGACGCTGCAACTCCGACTCGACGAGTTGACCGGCTTCCTTGAGTGCAGCCGGATCGTCGGAGAATCCGCGACCGGATACCTCGGGTGCGGTCACCGCACGACCGGTGGCCGAATCGACGGCCACGCTGATCGCGATGAAACCGCCCTCGCCCAGCACCAGTCGGTCGGACAGCGTCGAATCGCCGACGTCACCGACAGAAAGGCCGTCGACGTAGACGTGCCCCACGGGCACCTGTCCGACGATCTCGGCGAGACCGTCGACCATGTCGACCACCACGCCGTCCTCGGCCAGCACCACTCGCTCCTCGGGTACACCCGTCGCCTTGGCCAGCGCCGCGTTGGCGCGCAGGTGACGCCACTCGCCGTGCACCGGCATGGCATTGGTGGGCCGAACAGCGTTGTACAGGTAGAGCAGCTCTCCCGCCGACGCATGGCCGGAGACGTGAACCTTCGCGTTCTGCTGCGTCACGACGGTCGCACCCCGCTTGGCGAGGCCGTTGACCACCGCGAAGACCGAGTTCTCGTTGCCGGGAATGAGTGAGGACGCCAGCACCACGAGATCGTTCGCCTTGACGTTGATCTGGCGATGCTCGCCGCGAGCCATTCGGGACAGCGCCGACAACGGCTCGCCCTGCGAACCGGTGGAGATCAGTACCAACCGGTCGTCGGGAAGCGTTGCGGCAGTGTCGACATTGACCTCGAGACCGTCGGGCACACGCAGGTAGCCGAGGTCCTGAGCGATCTGCATGTTGCGGACCATCGACCGGCCGACGAATGCCACGCGGCGGTTGTACCGCTCGGCGACGTCGATGACCTGCTGAATGCGGTGCACGTGACTGGCGAACGACGCAACGATGACGCGCTGCTTCGCCTTGCCGATGACGGTGTCGAGTACTCCGCCGATCTCGCGTTCCGGCGTGACGAATCCGGGCACCTCGGCATTGGTGGAGTCGACCAGAAAGAGGTCGACACCCTCGTCGCCGAGCCGGGAGAAGCCGGCCAAGTCGGTCAGACGACCGTCGAGCGGCAGCTGATCGAGCTTGATGTCACCGGTGTGCAGCACCAGCCCGGCATCGGTCCTGATGGCGATGGCGAGCGCATCGGGAATGGAGTGGTTCACCGCGAAGTATTCGCAATCGAAAGGGCCGTGCTGCGTGTGCTGGCCCTCGATGACCTCGACGAGGTTCGGCCGCAATCGGTGCTCACGGCACTTGGCCGCGACGAGCGCGAGGGTGAACTTGGATCCGACGACGGGTAGGTCGGGACGCAGGCGCAGCAGGAACGGGACAGCACCGATGTGGTCCTCGTGACCGTGCGTCAGGACCACGGCCTCGACGTCGGCCATGCGATTCTCGATGTGCCGGAAGTCGGGCAGGATCAAGTCGACACCCGGCTGCTGATCCTCGGGAAAGAGCACGCCGCAGTCGATGATCAGCATCTTGCCCTGGTGCTCGAACACCGTCATGTTGCGACCGATTTCGCCGATGCCACCGAGTGCGACCACTCGCAGGCCCTTGAACGGGGCCTTCGGCGGTGTGCCGAGACGCTCCGTCGGATCGAATTCACGACGCTTGTCGGGACGCTGAGTGCGCGCCGAGTTCTGCACCATCGGCTTTCCCTGCCGAGCCCCTGCCGGTTGGCCCTGCTTCGGGGCCGGACGCTCGGAGGGGGGTCCGGCGTTTCGGGTTGCGCGTCCGCGCGATCTGTTCGGTCGTGTCATACAAGAACTCCTGCCGCCCGCAGCTCTGCTGCGAGCAATTCGATGTGGTCGATGCTCGGTGGCACCTGGGGAAGTCGTGGTTCGCCGACATCGATTCCGATGAGGCGAAGGCCGGCCTTCGATGCGCTGACGCCGCCGAGGCGCGCGACCGAACGAATGACCGGGATGAGGCTGACGTTGATCGCCTGAGCACGCGCGATGTCGCCCATCATGAAGGCGGTGTGCAGCTCGCGGAGGCGCGCCGGAACGAGGTGGCCGATGACGCTGACGAAGCCGGTTGCTCCGACCGAGAGCCAGGGCAGGTTCAGCGGGTCGTCGCCGGAGTAGAACTGCAACCCGGTCGACGCGATCAGTTCGGCACCGGCGTTCAGATCGCCCTTGGCATCCTTGACCGCGAGGATCCGTGGATGCTCGGCGAGTCGACGCAACGTCTCGGTCTCGATGGGAACGACCGACCGCGGCGGAATGTCGTAGAGCATCACGGGCAGGTCGGTGGCGTTCGCGACCGCGGTGAAGTGCGCGTACAGACCGGCCTGCGGTGGCCGGGAGTAGTACGGGGTGACGACCAGAAGACCGTGTGCGCCTGCACGGGCGGCGTCACGGGCCAACTCGACGCTGTGTGCGGTGTCGTTGCTGCCGGCTCCGGCGATGATGCGTGCCCGATGACCGACCGCGGCGATCACCGCGCGAAGCAGTTCGAGCTTCTCGTTCTCGGTGGTGGTCGGCGACTCGCCCGTCGTGCCGGCCAGAACCAGTCCGTCGTTGCCCTGCTCGACGAGATGATGTGCCAGCCGAACGCCCGCATCGATATCCAACTTGCCGTCCGCTGTGAACGGGGTCACCATCGCGGTGAGCACCGTACCGAACACAGGCGCAACGGAAGGAGCGGCGTCACCGTAGGTCATGGCAGCAGATTACCCGGTGCTTTGCCCACTCTCGCGCAGCGGGACTCCCCGCCGACACCGTCCAGCCATACCCGGTCTGCGCCGCAACCGAACCTCGTACTCAGACCTCGGTCACGAACGGGCTGCGGGCGACTTCCGTGCCGTCCGGCAGCGTCGAGATCTCGAAGTCGCCGAACACGTCGGGAGCCACTCCCACGAGCTTACGCAGACATTCGACGGCAACGCGTCGAATCTCCACGTCCGCGTGCTCGGAGGCACGCATCGATACGAAATGCCGCCATGCGCGGTAGTTTCCGCTCACCACCACGCGTGTCTCGGTCGCGTTCGGCAACACCGACCGAGCCGCCTGCCGCGCCTGTTTGCCCCGGAGAGCAGCGTTGGTGACCGATTCCAGTTTCCCCTCCAGCGCACCGAGCAGTTCGGTGTAGGCCGCCCGACTCGCCTCGGTCGCAGACGCGAACAGCGCCTCGAGCTCGGGATCGCCTTCGACAGCCGGTGGAAGAACCACGTTGGCGTCGTGTTCGGGAACGAATCGCTGCGAGAGTTGCGAGTAGGAGAAGTGCCGGTGCCGGATCAGTTCGTGTGTGCACGATCGCGAGATTCCGGTGATGTAGAAACTCACGCTCGCGTGCTCGAGAACCGACAGGTGTCCGACGTCGAGCAGATGACGCAGATACGACGCATTGGTCGCGGTCCGAGGATTGGGCTTGGACCAGCTCTGGTAGCAGGCACGACCGGCGAACTCGACCAATGCCTGCCCGCCGTCCGCGTCGGTTTCCCAGGGAATGTCGACGGGCGGAACGAACTCGGTTCGGGCGACCAGTTGCACTTTCAGCGCAACCGTCCGCGGCACAGCTCTACCTTCGTTTTCTGCTGACACCGCACAACCCTAAACGCGGCACCGGTGCCCGGCGAACGATGGCGTCACGGTGCCGCCACATGACGTCACCAGGCGCGCTTGACCGGCGTCAACTATGACGCCACACTGGCGTCATGGAACTGGACAAGTACACCGCGTCGCTACGCACGGATCTACTCGCGGCGGCCGCTCTGGGCGACGAGCACACCCGCCAGACGGCCGAAGCTCTCGGCAAGACGGCGGAGGCGTCGGCCAGATTGATGCTGCTCACGGCACTGTCGGACTTCGCGGCAGAGGTATCGAACGACCTGGATGGTCATACGGTCACCGTTCGCCTCGACGGTACGCAGGCGCACGCCGATGTTCGACGCGACGGCCCGCTGCCCGGTCTGCACGACGGCGATCCGGCAGAGCCCGTCACCGAGGACTACCCGACCATGGACGACGTGTCCGGTGAGGTCCGACGGGTGACGCTGCGACTGGTCGAGCAGATCAAGGAACGGGCCGAGGACGCCGCGAACAACAGCGGAGTGTCGCTCAATTCGTGGTTGTCGCAGGCAGTTCAGGGCGCACTGCGCGATCAGATGCGCAAGGACCGTGGCTGGAACAACTGATCGGCCTACTTCTTCTCGCGCCACTCCCGCTCGAAGGGCAACCGCCACGCGTGTGGGGAGATGAGCTGATGAATTGCGTTGGGCCCCCACGACCCCGGTGCGTACGACCGGACCGGGGGTGGATCGGCCAGCAGCGGTTCGGAGACCTGCCACAGCCGCTCGATGCCCTCGGCCGTGGTGAACAGGGTGTGGTCGCCGTACATGGCGTCGAGGATCAGCCGTTCGTAGGCTTCGAGTACGTCTCCGACTCGTTCGGTTTCGTGAATCGCGAACTGCATGCTGAGTTTGTCGAGGTGCATACCGGGACCGGGCCGCTTGCCGTAGAACGACAGCGAGACCTTCGAGGCGTCCGCGAGGTCGAAGGTCAGATGGTCGGGACCTTGCGCTCCCACACCCGAGCCGGCCGGGAACATGCTCTTCGGTGGTTCCCTGAAGGCGATCGAGATGATGCGCTGCCCTTCGGCGAGTCGCTTACCGCTGCGCAGATAGAAGGGCACACCGGCCCAGCGCCAATTGTCGATTTCACACTTGAGAGCCACGAAGGTGTCGGTATCGGAGTCGGGGGCTACGCCCTCTTCTGATCGGTATCCCGAGTATTGCCCTCGCACAACGTTTTTCGGGTCCAGGGGTAGCATGGATCGGAAGACCTTGTTCTTCTCCTCACTGATGGCGCGGGGTTCGAGCGCCGTCGGCGGTTCCATGGCCATGAATGCCAGCACCTGGAACAGGTGCGTGACCACCATGTCCTTGTACGCGCCGGTGGATTCGTAGAATCCGGCTCGGCCGTCCAGTGCGAGTTTCTCAGGGATGTCGATCTGGACGTGATCGATGAAGTTGCGGTTCCAGATCGGCTCGAACAACCCGTTGGCGAACCGGAAGGCCAGGATGTTCTGAGCGGGTTCCTTGCCGAGGAAGTGATCGATCCGGAAGACCTGATCCTCGTCGAACGTTTGGTGAACCCGAGCGTTCAGCGCGATCGCGCTCTCGAGGTCGGTGCCGAACGGCTTCTCCATGATGATCCGTGAGCGCTTCACCAGATCTGCCGATGCGAGCGTATCCACCACTGCCAGAGCAGCTCTCGGCGGAACAGACAGGTAGTGCAGCCGTTCGGCGCTTCCTCCGAGGTCGATCTCGGCCTCGGCCACGGCCTCCCCCAACGCCGCCGGTCCTGCCTGCTGCGATACGTAGGTCAGTCGCGAGGCGAAACGACTCCATTGCTCGTCGCCGACTTTGCGACTCGAGTGGGTGTTGATCGATTCGCGAGCGAGAGCGCGGAATTCGTCGGTCGACATCTCTTCGAGGGATGTGCCGACGACCCGGATGTTCGGCGCGAGATCGGACAGCGCCAGATGCATCATCCCGGACAGCAGTTTTCGCTTGGCCAGGTCTCCTGTCGCCCCGAACAGGACGACGACCTGGGGTGGGAGTTCGGGGGCGGTGTCTGTCCGGCGCGAAGTCACACTGGAAATAGTGACACCGATTCTGCCGACCTGCACTTCGGCAGAATCGAACCCCCGACCGACGTCATCGCAGTGCGGCGACGAGGTCTCCCCGGTCCCCCACCACCACGCGTTCGAGTTCGAGCCAATCCGCCATCTCCCGCAGTACGTCTCGTAGTCGAGGCGCAATGTCACCGGCGTTGCGGTCGCCTTCGACGTAGGCCGCGATCACGTGCAGTTCGGACTGCGCTCGCACTGCCTTGAGATCGACGCGAGCCACCAGATGCCCGTCGAGCAGAAAGGGAAACACGTAGTAGCCGTGAACTCGCTTGTGCTGTGGGGTGTATATCTCGATTCGGTAGTGGAAGTCGAACATTCGCTGTACCCGGGGCCGAAAGAAGATCATCGGATCGAACGGGCACAGCAGTGCGGCAGCGGTGGCCGTTCGTGGTGTCCTGGCGTCGCGGTGCAGGTATGCCGGTGCGTTCCAGCCTCGGACGGTCACCTGTTCGAGTACGCCGTCCTCGACGAGATCGCCGATCGCCGCCTTGGCCTGCTTCTGCGAGAGCCGGTAGTAGTCCCTCAGATCCGGCTCGGTACCGATTCCCAATGCCCGAGAGGACTTTTCGATCAGTTGCCGTACTGCGTCCGGTTCGTCGACGCGCCTGTGCAGAACGTTCTCCGGGATCACCCGTTCGCTGAGCTCGTACCGGCGCACGAATCCCGTCCGTGTCGGCACGGTCACCACGCCGGCCGCGAACAGCTGTTCGCAGACGACCTTGACATCACTGCGATCCCACCAGGGACCTTTGCGACCGGGGGTGTCCAGTTCGAGGTGCTTCTCGATCTCAGCCGCGCTGGCCGCACCGATGTCGCCGATCACCGCGAGGACGTCGTCGACGAGAGCCGGTTCGCGATCGAGGATGTGAGCAGCTCCGCCCCACCGCCCGTTTCGGTACAGCTCCATTCGCCATCGCATGAGCGGCCAGTGCTCCACTGGCAGCAATGCGGCCTCGTGGGCCCAGTACTCCACCATTCGACGAGGTCGACGCGCAGTGTCGGTCCATGCGGCGTCGTCGACGACAGTGCGATCGTAGGCACCGACGCGGCTGAACACCGGCGCGTAGTGCGCGCGCACCACCACCGACACGGAGTCGATCTGCAACAGTCCGGTGGTGTCGATGGCTGCGTGAACCGCGGCCTTGCTCGCCGGCCGAGTACGCGACCGCCTCGACGCCAGCCCTTGGGCGGCCAGGGCGGTACGACGCGCGGCGGCGGCACTCATCTCCTGCATCGGACCAGCCTGTCACGGCCCACCGACACGTCGACTCACGTACTGAACAGGTTCGCCGCCTTGAGGATCAGTTCGTACAGTCCGTAGGCGAACGGCACGGCAACCCACGCCCATGCGACCGCCATCGTGACCTGCTTGCGTCCGCCGCTCATGCCTTCGCTCCTGTGGTCGTCGCGGCCTTCGCCGGATCGGCTTCGTGGTACTTCGATGCGACCGGCTTGATCGCCTCGTTGGCAAGGAAGCCGACCACGAGCAGACCGATCATCACGTAGAACGCCGGTAGGTATCGGCCGGTGGTTCCGGGTTCTCCGGCGTCGGCGATGGCGTTGACGATCAGCGGCCCCAGGACACCGGCCACCGACCACGCGGTGAGGAGTCGTCCGTGGATCGCGCCCACCTGATACGTACCGAAGAGGTCCTTGAGATAGGCCGGAACCGTGGCGAATCCCGCACCGTAGAACGAGAGAATGAGCAAAGCCGAAACCATGAACAGGATCTTGTTGGTGTTGGTGAACAACGCGATGTACAGGTACAGCAGAGCGCCGACACCGAGGTACATCCGGTAGATGTTCTTACGCCCCACCACGTCGGACACCGAAGACCAGACGAACCGTCCGATCATGTTGGTCAGGGAGAGGAACGCGACGAAACCGGCAGCCGCAGCGGCGAGAGATTCGGGCGAGGTCGCGTCGGGAAAGAAGTCCTGATAGATGCCCGATCCGCGCTCGAGAATGCCGATTCCGGCAGTGACGTTGAAGCACAGGACGACCCACAGCAGCCAGAACTGGGGAGTCTTCACTGCGTTCGCGGCCGAGACGTTGTGCGTCGAGATCATCGCCGAGGACGCGGGCGGGGTCCATCCGGCCGGGGTCCATCCCTCGGCCGGCACTCTTATCAGCACGACTCCCAGTGCCATGAACACCGCGTATCCGACGCCGAGCGTGAGGAACGTCTTGGCGATGGACCCGTCGGTGAACCCGCCGAAGTTCACCATCAGCTGGCTGGTGAGGGGCGAGGCGATGAGTGCGCCGCCGCCGAAGCCCATGATGGCGATACCGGTGGCCATACCCGGCCGGTCCGGGAACCACTTCATCAAGGTCGAGACCGGTGAGATGTAGCCGATTCCGAGGCCGATACCGCCGACGAACCCGTAGCCGAAGATCACCAGCCAGAACTGTCCGAGGGCCATGCCGAGCGCGGACAGCAGCAGTCCCGAGACGAAGAAGACCAGGGAGACGGCCATAGCCCACCGCGGACCGTTCTTCTCGACGCGGGTTCCGAAGATCGCCGCGGACAGGCCGAGCATCACGATGGCGAGCTGAAACGGAATGGCAGTGACGGTGCCGCTGAGCCCGAGTGCGTCGGGCTGCGAGATGGCGTTCTTGAACACGCTCCACGCGTAGGCGGATCCGATCGCGAGGTGAATGGACAGCGCGGCCGGGGGTATCAACCAGCGGCTCCACTCGGGTGTCGCGACGATGGCGGAGCGATCGAGAATGCGGAGGGTCATCGAAATCCCTTGAGATAGAAAGCGGTACAAGCGTGCAGTATCTCCTGCAGTCAAACACGTGTACCGCCCTGCTCGCTCACAACTGCCAATAGTTTCTTCACCGAACTCACTTTTCTTACCGCGTATCCTCGCGGCAGTGGATATCGAGCGGTGGCGCAGCAGATTGCCGGTGAGACGAGCCTCCGACGGTGAGGTGATCGGGTGGACCGTCGCCCACGACACGAGTGCACAGGACGAATCCGACGACGGTTACACCGTCGATGCCGTCAATCCCGCCGGCATCACCGTTGCGCACGGCGTGCCGATCGAGACTGCGATCGCCCAGCTCGAGGATCGCGGTCTGGCATCGCTGTCGGCTCCACATTGGACCAAGGCACCCCTGCCACTCGAATCCGAGACCGATCTGAGTGCACCGCAGGAGGACTGGCCGTGGCGGCGGGTGCTGATGACGCAACTCGACGACAATCGAGTGTGGATCAGGCCCGCGTATCCGAGTTGGCCGGAGCGCCTGCTCGAGATTCCGCTGCCGATCCCGGCCGACGACATCCTGCGCCCGGACTCCCCCGCCGACTCCGACTGAATCAGTGACGCGCCACTAGGGACCTCAGCGCGTCGGCTACGTCGTAGCTCTCGGGTCGGGTGTGCGAGCAACCCGAAGGAGCTCGCGAGGAAGTCCTCAGATCGACAACCCCGCCGCAACGGTTCCGCCGAGCTCGTAGCAGCGTTCACGTGCAGGTTTGCCGCTCTCGGCGACGTGCAGGGTGCCGAACACCTTCTCCAGACCCCAGCCCGACGCGATCTTCTCGATCGCCCGTCCGGCACCCACGGTGTCGTCGTTGCCGTGAACCCAAGCAGCGTAGGGCTTTCCGGCAACGGCACCGAGGCATGGGTAGTACACGGTGTCGAAGAAGTGTTTCAGAGCCCCGCTCATGTATCCGAAATTCGCCGGTGTTCCGAAGAGAAAGCCGTCGGCACCGAGTACGTCGGGAACGGTCGCGCCGAGAGCAGGCACACTGCGCACGTCCACGCCGGTGATCTCGGGGTCGTGAGCGCCGTCGAGAACTGCCTCGAGCAGCTCGTGCGTGAGCGGGCTCGGGGTGTGATGAACGACCAGCAGGGTGCGCGGCATCGAAGGTCAGTTCTCGTCCCGTTCGAGTGCCACAGCACGCTTCATCGTCTCGCGGGCGCGTCCACGGTCACCGGCGTAATCGTAGGCACGAGCCAGTCGGTAGGAGTTGCGCCAGTTGTCCGGATCCTTCTCCCACTCGGTCTTGACCTGTTGGAACAACTCGTCCGCCGCATCGCGTTCGATTCGTCCCGACGGCCTGCGCGGAAGATCCGCGACGTCGAGTTCGAGGCCCTCCTCGTGAATGCGCGAGGCCAGCCGCTGGTGGTCGAAGCCGGCTTTGAGGGTGGCCCACACGATCCACAACCCGAGTATCGGCAGCAGCAGGACCCCGATCCCCAGGGAGATGCTCGCCACGCCACCGTTCTGGATCAGCGTCACACCGCGCTGGCCGAGCAGAAAGAAGTAGAAGCCGAGAATCAGCACCATCACCGCAAGGATGGCGAGCACCTTCGTCGTCTTGTTCACCGTCGATCAGCTCACAGATCCAGCAGAGGATCGAGGCCGACGGTCAACCCCGGTCGTCCGGCGATCTCGCGGACTCCGAGAAGCACACCGGGCGCGAACGACGTGCGATCGAGCGAATCGTGCCGAATGCTCAGTGTCTCACCCTGCGTGCCGAGCAGAACCTCTTGGTGCGCAACCAGTCCCGCGAGCCGGATCGAGTGCACACGCACTCCGTCCACATCGGCACCACGTGCGCCGTCGAGTTCGGTCGTCGTCGCATCGGGGCTCGCCGGAGTGCCTGCGGCGGCGCGTGCCTCGGCAATCAGCGCGGCGGTTCGGTACGCCGTGCCCGACGGCGCATCGGCCTTGTTGGGGTGGTGCAGTTCGATCACCTCGACCGAGTCGAAGAACCGGGCGGCCTGCTGCGCGAATCGCATCGACAGCACCGCGCCGATGGCGAAGTTCGGTGCAATCAGTACACCCGTCTGCGGCGATCCCGCCAGCCATTCGCGAACCTGCTCGAGCCGCCGTTCGTCGAATCCGGTGGTGCCGACCACTGCATGGATACCCTGCTCGATCAGGAACTGCAGGTTGTCCATCACCACGTCGGGGTGCGTGAAATCGACGACCACCTGGGCGTTCGCATCGACGAAGTTCGCCAGCGGATCGCCCTGGTCGACGGTCGCCACGAGCTCGAGATCCTCGGCTGCCTCGACGGCGGCACAGATGGCCTGCCCTACCTTGCCGCGTGACCCCAGTACCCCTACTCGAACAGGTGCCGTTGCACTCACGTCGTACCCACACTCGTTTCGTCGTCTTGTCGGTTCTACCGACCTCAGAGCCTACTTCTCCACGATCCGTCCCAGCAGTTACGGTCGTCCGGTGCCATCCAGCGTCCTGTTCGCCGATCGAGTCGATCTCGTCCGTGGCGGGCGATACCTGCTCAGCGATGCCTCGCTGCGGGTCGAGGAGGGTGAGCACTGGGTGCTGCTCGGTGCCAACGGCGCGGGCAAATCCACCTTGCTCAGCTTGCTCGGCGCGCTCGTCCATCCAACGCACGGCGCAGTGCACGTTCTGGGCCATCGCCTCGGACGAGTGGACATGCGCGAATTGCGGACGCACATCGGCCACGTCGACCCGCGGTTGAAGATCGAGGCTCCGCTGACGCTGTTCCAGGTGGTGCTGACCGGGCTGACCAACACTCCGGATCTGATCCCGAGATGGTCGGCCGACAACCACCAGATCGCCCGCGCTCACCGTCTGATCGAGTCCCTCGGCGTCGCCCATCGCACCGACGCGTCGTGGCACACGCTCTCGCAGGGCGAGCGAGGGCGAGCGCTCATCGCGCGCGCCCTACTTCCCGACCCGGCGCTGCTGTTGCTCGACGAGCCTGCCACCGGGCTCGATCTTGCTGCCCGCGAACAACTTCTGAGTGCACTCGACTCGTTGCGGGCCGAACACCCGACCCTGGCCAGCATTCTGGTGACTCATCACCTCGAGGAAATCCCGACCTCGACCACCCATGCCCTCCTCGTCCGCGACGGAAGAGTGCAGACGCAAGGAGCCGTCGACGTAGTACTGACCACCGACAACATCAGTGAGTGTTTCGACCATCCCATCGAGATCTCGAAGCAACGCGGGCGGTGGGTCGCCACGGCGGCCCACCGCTGATGCTCGGTCGAAGACAGCTGAAACTCAGTCGAATACGATGACCTGACGGATCGCGTTGCCGTCGGCCAATTCGTCCATGCCGCGGTTGATCTCGTCCAACGTGATTCTCGACGAGATCAGCTTCTCGACGGGAAGCCGTCCCTCACGCCACATCTGTGCGTAGGTCGGGATGTCGCGAGCCGGTACAGCGGAGCCCAGGTAGCTGCCGATGATCGTGCGGGCTTCGGCCACCAGGCCCAGCGGTGAGATGGACGAGCGGGCGTCGGGTGCGGGGAGACCGACGGTGATGGTCTTGCCGCCGGGAGCCGTTGCAGCGACTGCAGTTTCGAAGGCTCGCGCGTTGCCTGCCGCCTCGATGACGATGTCGGCCTTGATTCCCTTCTCGGCGAGCTCGGCCGGCGAATACACCTGCGTTGCGCCCAGATCGGTTGCGGTGGACAGCTTGTCCGGGACCCCGTCGACTCCGATCACTTCACCGGCACCCACCGAGACGGCCGTAAGGACAGCTGCCGTGCCGACTCCGCCGAGGCCCACCACCATCACCGACTGTCCGGGCTTCGGAGTACCAGCGTTGAGCACCGCGCCGCCGCCGGTCAGTACCGCACAACCGAGGACTGCTGCGATATCGGCGGGGATGTCGTCCTCGACCGGAACCACCGACTTTCGGCTCACCACAGCGTGTGTGGCGAATCCGGAAACTCCGAGGTGATGCTTGACCTCTTCCCCGTCACGGTGCAACTTGATGCCTCCGCCGAGCAGTGTCCCGGCATTGTTCGACGCGCTGCCGGTGACGCACGGCATCTGGCCGTCGGTGGCGCACCCGGCGCATTCGCCGCAGCGCGGCAGGAATGTCATGACGACGCGGGTGCCGACCGCGATGTCGTCGACGCCGGGGCCGACTTCCTCGACGCGGCCTGCGGCCTCGTGGCCGAGCAGCATCGGGACCGGACGAACTCGATTGCCGTCGACCACCGACAGATCCGAATGACACAGGCCCGCGGCTTCGATTCTGATCAGCAGCTCCCCCTCGCCCGGCGAACCGAGCTCGAGGTCGGAGACGGTGATGGGATGCGAGTCCGCGAAGGGACGAGATCGGCCGATTTCTTCGAGTACTGCGCCGCGAATCTTCATCCCGCCAGACTATGCGGCTCCGCCGCATGTGCGTGGAACTTCGTAGTGGGCTACGAGTTTCCGCGCACATGGGCCGCAGGCCCTCACAACGGCAGACGGGGCCTGAGCAGGTGCGCAACCAGTGCCGTCCACCCGGTTTGGTGCGTGGCCCCGAGTCCCTCGCCGGTGTCTCCGTCGAAGTACTCGTTGAAGCTGGGGTGCACGCTCCACAGCGGGTCGAGGCTGGATTCGATGCGCTCGCCGTCGGCGGGTCTCTTGCCGTCCACCGGTCGGAACAGTCCGGCGAGACCGTTGTCGATGAGATCGGCGGCATCGGTGAGGGTGCGATGGTTGCCCGAGCCGGTGGGGATCTCGATGGTGAACGAGTCGCCGTAGTACCGGCCGTAGGCGCGCAGCTTGTCGGCCAGCAGGACGTTGACCGGGAACCACACCGGACCGCGCCAGTTGGAGTTGCCCCCGAACATTCCGGTGCGCGACTCCCCCGGCTCGTATTCGATGGACAGGCTCCGGCCGTCCACGTCGAACGTGACCGGTTCGCGGTACGAGGCCGAGAGCGATCGAATCCCGAAGTGCGACAGAAACTCTTCGGAGTCGAACATGCGAGCCAGGATGCGCTTGAGCCGTTCGGGTTGAACGAGTGTCAGCAGCATGCGCACCTCGCCGCCCTCACGCCGAGCCAGCAGCGGGCTGACCATCTCCGGTCGCCTGCGTTGAATCCAACGCAGTCGAGCGGTGAGATCGGGACATTCCTCCTCGACCCACGGCGGAATCTCGGTGGCACCGAGAATGGGCAGCAGTCCCACCATCGACCGCACCCGCATCGGGACCGCATCGCCCTCGGGCTGAACCAGGACGTCGTAGAAGAACCCGTCCTCCTCGTGCCACAGCGAAATATGCTGCGATCCGAAGGAGTTCACTGCCTTGGCGATCGAGAGGAAGTGCGAGAAGAACTTGGTCGCGACGTCGTCCCAGGCGCTGTCGTGTCGCGCGAGTTCCAGCGCGATCTTGAACATCTGCTGGCAGTAGAACGCCATCCAACTCGTCGCGTCCGACTGTTCGAGCCGAAATCCGGGTGGCAGTGGGGCAGATCGATTGAACAGTCCGATGTTGTCCATGCCGAGGAATCCACCCTCGAAGATGTTCGAGCCCTCGGAGTCCTTTCGGTTGACCCACCAGGCGAAGTTGAGCAGCAGCTTGGTGAACACCCGCACCAGGAATTCGCGATCGCGGTAGCCGTCGATGCGATAGACGTGCCATGCCGCCCACGCGTGCACGGGTGGGTTGACGTCACCGAACTCCCACTCGTACGCGGGCAGTTGGCCGTTGGGGTGCATGGCCCATTCCCGGCACATGAGCACCAACTGTTCCTTGGCGAAATCGGCGTCCACGTGCGCCAACGGAATCGCGTGGAAAGCCAGGTCCCAGGCCGCGAACCACGGGTACTCCCACTCGTCGGGCATCGAGATCACATCGGCCAACGCCAGGTGACGCCAGTGCGCATTGCGTCCACCCGGGTCCTGCCTCGAGTCCGGAGCCGGAGCGCCGACCTTGTCGCCCTCGATCCACTCCTCCACGTCGTATCGGTAGAGCTGTTTGGTCCACAGCAAACCGGCGTAGGCGCGCCGCGCGACATGCCGGTCGACATCGGTGAGGTCGGCTCCGATCACGGCACCGTAGAACTCGTCGGCCTCGGCCTGCCGGTCGGCGTGGACGGCATCGAATCCGGCCCCGAACGTCTGCTCGTCCGGCCGGTTGGGCGACAACCGCAATCGGACCGATTCCGTTGCACCGGGGGCGATATCGTCGAAGCGGTACCAGAACGCAGCCTTCGTACCGGTCTGCTCGGGGTTGACCGCATCGAGCTCCCCGTCGACGACTCGGCGGCCGATGCCGTCCTTGGGGTACGCCGAGATGTTCTCCTGCCCCCACAGAGCCTCGGCATTGGTTTCGTTGTCGCAGAACAGAACTGCCGGTGTTCCCTCGGCACTGAGGTAGTAGCGACCGAGAAATCCGTGGTCGACGGCGATGGCTTCGAGTCCACCTGCCATCAGGTCCGGTGGGCTCAGCTGCGCCAGCGTGCCGCCCCGGTCGTCGCGTCCCCACGACCAGGTGTTGCGCAGCCACAGGTGCGGCAGTAGATCGACCGACGCCGCCTCGGGGCCGTGGTTGGTGATCGAGATGGTGATGCAGATGTCGTCGGGTGAGGCCTTGGCGTACGTGACCTGGACGTCGAAGAATCTGTTCTCGTCGAGGATGCCGGTGTCGGCCAGCTCGTATTCGCGGTCGTCACGTCCGCGTCGAGCATTCTCTTCCCGCAGGCGGGCGTACGGATACTCCGCGTGCGGATAGCGGTAGAGCCACTGCATCCAGCTGTGCGTCGGTGTTCCGTCGACGGCCCAGAAGTATTCCTTGACGTCTTCGCCGTGATTGCCCTCCTCGTTGGCGAGGCCGAACAACCGTTCCTTGAGGATCGGGTCCTTTCGATTCCACAGTGCGAACGAGAAGTTCAGGAACCCGAAGCGGTCGCAGATTCCGCCGATACCGTCCTCGCCCCAGCGGTAGGCGCGCTTGTGCGCCTGATCGAACGGAAACGACGCCCAGGCATTGCCGTCCTCCGAGTAGTCCTCGCGCACGGTGCCCCACTGGCGCCCCGCCAGGTACGGGCCCCACTGACGCCACGGTCCGCTGACCCCGGGCGATTCCGCCAACCGATGGTGTTCGACGGTCGACGGGATGGGAACGCTCACGGGATTGGTGGTCACGGCACACAGTCTGGTCGTTGCCGGTCATCGATGCACGCCGACGTTGGCCGCCAGATACCCGACGCGTCGTTGCACCGCGGCGATCTCGCGGATGCCGTCGGTGAGCAGACTCCGCTCCAGAGGTGACAGATCTGCCATGATCAGCACGTCACCGGGTCGGTGGCCGGCCGTGATCTGGTCGATCTGATGCGACAGTCGGAGCCGCTGCAGCAGCTCGAACACCTCGGACAGTGCAGCGACATCACGTTCGGAGAGCATGCCGTTGCCCGACGCCGACGCGAGCCGCGCGGGGGTCGAGGCCGATGCCATGCCGACCGACAGCCCACCCCACCGAGCGAGGTTGACGATGGGCGTCAGGGCATGGGCCTTGAGGTCGAACGTGCCGCCGCGCCGAGCCAACACGTCTCGCAGCGATCGCAGCCGAGCCCGTCCGGCGAGAGCGTCCCGCAGTTGTAACCGCAGGGCGTCGGGGTGATCGACCAGTAGTCGCCGGTAGGCCTCGGGCACCGTGTGCAGTTCTTTCGGGCCCCACACCACTCTGCCGTCGATCATCAACGAGGACATGATGAGGCCGGAGTCTTCCGCCGGATTGCCACGTTCGCCGAACGGGTTGCTGAGCCAATGGGCCGCGGCCCTTTCCCATTGACCGGCCGAGCGTGCGAATCGGGGCGAGCTCGCGACCGCGCCGTTGGTGTCCGACGGCAATCCGGCACCGTCGAGGCTCACGTGCACACGTGCGGCCAAGTCCATCAACGCCTCGTCGCGGGTCCACGACACCGCGTTCGATGTCCCTCGCACATCGGGATCTGCGGTGGCATCCGCCCAGCTCAATGCACTGTCGACGTCCGAGGAGGGCATGGCTTCTCGACGCGCCACGCTGCCGAGAGTGATCCACGCGAAATGGTCACGGGGCACGTCCGGACGTGCGGTCCATTCGATCTCGACGGCCCGGCGGACGAGGCTGTCGACCACGACGGAGAGGATCGCGCTGACCGCCATCGCATCGGTTCCGCCCTGGAACAGATCCACCACCAGGCGGGGCACGAGCCTGCCTGCGTCGGCGAGTTCGGCGGCGGTCGAGGCCGATGCCACAGCTCGGCGGACCACGAAACTGCGCCGGGTGGACGCGGCATGCAGATCCGAATCCTCGACGACGCCGAGTACCTCACCGCGGGTCGACACCACCGGCATGTGCCGCAGGCCTCGCTCGAGCATGTCCATCAGCACCGTGCCGGCCAACCGGTCCGCCGTCACGGTCTCGGCAGGCGAGGTCACGACCTGTTCGATCGGAGTATCGACGCCGATCCCGGCGGCCACCACCCGAATTCGGAGGTCGCGGTCGGTGAAGATACCGTGGCGAGAACCACGCAGCGGAACCAGAACATAGGAGCTGCCCTGCTCGGTCATGTGCCGGACGGCATCTCGAACGGTGGTGCCGACGGGCGTGAACACCGGTGGAGCCGAGAGCAGTTCACCGACGGTGCGGCCCGCACTCCCCTCGACCGGCCCGCCGCGGTGCGCGGTGGCCGAGGTGACGGCGTCGGCCAGGAACGCCAGGCCGGTCGGCGTCGCGAACAACGGTCGAATCAGCTCGCCGGGCAATCGAATTACGATGCTCGGTTCCGTTGCCCGCGCACGGAATTCGACGGTTCCGCCGGACAGCAGAGCCGAGAAGCCGAAGACACCACCGGGACCGATGGTGTCGATCGGCACCTCGGTGGGAGAGGTCGCGTCCGGGTGCGTGATCACCACGCGCCCGGTGCGCACCACCCATACGGTGTCGGCAGCTGCCGAGACGTCGGTCCGCGGAGGGTCCACAACCCATGCCCCACCGCCGTACTCGCGTTCGACGGCCGAGGCAGCCAGCTCGGCCAGGACTGCCGGTGGCGCGCCCTGAAACGGTGGATGCGCGCCGAGAAAATCGGCCAGCTCCGATCTATCCGCCACGGATCAGGTCGGCGCATTTCTCCGCCATGGTCATCACCGTGATGTTGGGATTGACGTACGGCAGCTTCGGCATCGCCGACGCGTCGACCACGCGCAGGTGCGCGATGCCCTTGACGCGCAGCTCGGGATCCAGCACGGCCATGGTGTCGTCCACCGATCCCATCCGCGCCGTGCCTGCCGGGTGATAGACCGTGTTGTGGGTCTTGTGCACGTAGTCCAGCAGGTCGTCGTCGGTGACAGCATCGGGTCCGGGAGCAAGCTCACGTTCGATCCAGCCTGCGAGCGGTCCGTCCGCGGCAATCCGACGAGCGAGCTTCAGACCGGCGAGCATCACCGCGTCGTCGTGGCCGTCGGGGTCGGTGAAGTAGCGAGGATCCACCTTTGCCCGATCGCGAAAATCCCTGCTGCGCAACCGAACAGTGCCCCGGGAGCGCCCCTGGGTGACGTTGGGCGTGAGACAGAAACCGTTGTCGGTGGTCGGGTAGCCCCAGAGAAGGGTGTTCATGTCGAACGGCACGGTGCCGTAATGCATCATGATGTCCGGGTAGTTCAGCGACTCGTCGGTCTGCGCGAACACTCCGATCTCCCACCACTGCGAGGACGTGGTGACCATCGGCTTGCTCGCCTCCCAGAACACCAGCCCCTCGACGTGGTCGTCGAGATTCTCGCCCACTCCGGGTGAATCGACCCGAACGGTGATCCCCATCTCCCGCAACTGTGCCGCCGGTCCGATTCCGGAGAGCATCAACAACTTCGGCGTGTCGATGGCACCGGCGGTGACGATCACCTCGCGACGCGCCGAGACGGTGTCGTAACCGGTGAGATCGGGGCGTTGGTACCGCACTCCGGTCGCGGTCAGCGATTCGTCGATCAGAATCTCGCTGATCCAGCAGTCCGTTCGCACCTCCAGGTTGGGACGCGTGCCGATGATCGGATGCAGGTAGGCGTGTGAGGTCGACATACGCAAGCCGTCTTCGCCCGCATTGATCTGGAACCAGCCGGCACCGTTGAGTACCGGCGTTCCGCGGTTGAATGCGACCGTGGGAAGACCTATCCCGGCGGCCGATTCGAGCACTGCCGCACCGCACGGATCGTTCGGTGGCACGTCGCGAATCCGCACCGGCCCGGCCTGTCCGCGTCCGGTGTCGTTGCTCTCGACTCGCGCGACGAGCGGAAGGATGTCCGACGCGCCCCATCCCGTCGCGCCCGCAGCCGCCCAATCGTCGAGGGTTTCCGCCGGCGGGTGAAAGGCGATGCAGGAGTTGTGCGAGGAGCAGCCACCGAGCACTTTCGCCCGCGCGTGCCGCATGAGGCTGTTGCCGCGCTCCTGCGGTTCGACGGGATAGTCCCAGTCGTAGCCGGAGTCGAGTAGATGCATCCACTCCGCCAGTTCGAGAATTGCCTTGTCACCGACGTCGGTCGGCCCTGCTTCGACGAGGCAGACACTGACTGAGGGGTCCTCGCTGAGCCGAGCAGCGAGGACACACCCCGCCGTCCCGCCACCTGCGACGACGTAATCGAACTGGGTGTCTGTCACTGCACGCTCCTTCTAGTCGCCCGTGGAGGCATGTGATTTCAGAGTGCCGATGTGCTTGCGTCCCTTGACTGCGTACCACAGCAGGCCGACGCCCAGAATGCCGCCGATGTAGACGAACGCACCGAACGTGTTGTACCAGGGGGTTCCGTACACGGCCTCGCGCGGCCAGGCGAGGTTGATCGCCATCCCTGCGCCCCACACCACTGCCGCGATGTTCACCGGCAGGCCCCACCTGCCCATCGTGAAGTACCCGCCGGGCTTCAGGTCCTCCGGCGGCCACTCACCCTTGACTCGCTTGACCAACAGCGGCCCGGTGACCATCAGATACGCGAGGTAGATCATGATGATCGCGATCGACGTGAGGACGGTGAAGATCTGCGGCTGACCGATGTTGACGACGAGAATGACGATGGCCAGCACGCCGATGGTCACTGCGGGCACCACCGGGGTCTGGGTCTTCGGGTTCACCTTGGCCAGACTCTCGCGGAAGGGCAACGCGTTGTCTCGCGCCATGGCGAACGTGAGCCGGATCGCCGCGGTGTGCACCGCCAGCGAGCAGACGAAGACCGCGATGACGATGCAGATGAGGAAGACGGTGCCCAGCGGGCCCCACATCACGGCTTCGACGATGGACTGCAAGCTACCGTCCGGGCTGCCGAGCGACGGATCGTCCAGATCGGGCGCGGCCATGACGGCGAACACCAGGATGGCTCCACCGATGACGAACGACGCGAGGATGGCGCGCAGGATGGCCTTCGGCGCGGTACGCCGAGGTTCGACGGTCTCCTCTCCGAGCGAGCTCGCAGTGTCGAAGCCGTACATCACGTAGCCCGACGCCAACGACGCCACCAGGAAGGCTCCGAGGTAGCCGCCGCTCTCACCGGCACCGTAGCCGTTGGTGGAGAAGAACACCTCGGGGCCGCGGTTGATGTTGGCCGCGAGCAGAATCGCGATCAACACGGCCGCGATGAGCTCGATGAACACTCCTGCGCTGTTGATCATCGCCATCAGCCGGACCCCGAGCGCATTGATCGTCGTGGTGATGGCGATGAGGATCGCACCGAGCAGCACCGCGTTGGCCGCGAAATCACTGGCGCCGGAACCGTCACCGATGATCTGGAATCCGCTCCAGATACGGGGCAGATTCAGCTGCAATGCCAGCGCCACGGCGGACAGCGTCACGATCGAGGCCGTCAGCATCAACCAGCCCGCAGACCATCCGACGATTCTGCGGCCCAACAACTTCGCCCAGTTGTACACCGAACCCGCTACCGGATACTTCGCGGCCAGTTCCATGAAGCACAGTGCCACGCAGAGCTGACCGACGAACACTGCAGGCCACGACCACAGATACGCCGGTCCAGCCGCACCGAATCCGAAATAGAACAGCTGGAACGTACCGGTGAGAATGGAAATGTAGCTGACGCCCGCGGCGAAGCTGGCGAATTTGCCGAGGCTTCGATCGAGTGACTCCTTGTAGCCGAAGTCGTCCATTCCGCTCGAACTGTCGTTCAGTAGTGCCATGCGCCTGGCCTTTCCGATCTTTTCTTTATCGGGTGCCGAACCACCCCGCCGCCGTGGGCGAGGTGTTGTGCCAAATATGCTTCGCCTCTTGATATTCAGACATTCCGGACGGACCGAGTTCGCGGCCGTTGCCGGATTGCTTGAAACCGCCCCATTCTGCGGCCGCGGTGTAGACACCGAAGTCGTTGAGCCACACCGTTCCATGGCGAAGCCCACGCACCATTCTTTCGCCTCGCGCGGCGTCGGATGTCCGAACTCCCGCGGCGAGACCGTAATTCGTATCGTTGCCCAGCAGGAGTGCTTCGGCCTCGGTGTCGAAGCGTTCCACAGTGAGTATGGGCCCGAATGTCTCCTCCTGCACGATATTCATCGACCGATCGCAATGGTCGAAAATCGTGGGCAGAAAGTAGCTGCCGGCATCCAGTTCCGGATTGTCCGGTTCGGTGCCACCGATGACCAACGTCGCACCTTCTTCGATTCCGCCCGCGACGAAGGCTGCGATCTTCTCTCGCTGAGCCTGCGACACGAGCGGTCCGGTCTCGCTGGCCGGGTCCATACCCGGGCCGATCACGATGGTCTTCGCACGTTCGGCAACGGCAGCAACGAAACGGTCGGCGACCGATTCTTCGATGATGAGCCGGGTGCCTGCCGAACACACCTGACCCGAATGCAGAAAGACTCCGGTCAGGACGTTGTCGACCGAGTCGGCGAATGCCTGATCGTCGGCCACCGCGTCGGCGAACACGATATGTGGATTCTTGCCACCGAGCTCGACGGCCACCTTGGTGACGTTCTCGGCCGCCGCGGCCAAGATGTGCCTACCTGTCGCCAGCCCACCGGTGAAGGAAATGAAGTCGACGTCGCGGTTCCTGGTGAGCGCGTCCCCGAGAACCGCGCCGCTGCCCTGCAGCAGGTTGACCACACCGGCCGGCACTCCGGCTTCTTCCACCAACTTGGTGAACGCGATGGTGCTGAGCGGAGTCACCTCGCTCGGCTTGAGCACCATCGTGCAGCCGGCCGCCAGCGCCGGGGCGATCTTCCACGAGATCTGCAGCAGCGGATAGTTCCACGGCGCGATCATGACGCAGACGCCGATCGGTTCGTGCACCACTCGGCTGATGATTTCGGGTCGGTCGACGTCGATCAGACGATCGGCCTCGACCACTGCGAGATCGGCATAGAAGCGAAAGACCGACGTCACGTCGTCGATGTCGATTTCACTCTCGCCGAACGTTTTTCCGGTATCGAGAGTCTCGATACGCGCGAGCTCGGCCTTGTCTCTCTGGAGCAGATCTGCGATGCGATTCAACAGATTGCTGCGCTCACCCACCGTCACCGACCGCCACGGCCCGTCGTCGAACGCCGCCCGCGCCGAGGCCACCGCGCGCAGAGCATCGTCCGGAGTTGCCTCGTCCACGACGGCGACCGTGCTGCCGTCCGCGGGGTTCACGATGTCTCGGGTTCCGCCGTCACCGGATCCCTGCCACTGCCCGTCGACGAACAACGAGGGCCGCAGCGCGGTCGGGTCGAATCCTGCATCGGAGTCGGTCACCGAAACACCTTCTTCCGTATGGGGGGGCCGTGTCGTGTGTCTACGCTATGCCCTCAGCGCCCGGCGGTCCCGTCGATCCGTTCGTGAACCTCGTCTTCCCGCGGACCGATGCGCGAACATACCGTCCTCCCCGCTGAGAGGCATTGGCCTCCGCCCTTTTCCTGCTGCGATTGTCGAACATGCGACGGCACTGTGTCGGACATGCAACAGCACTGCGCAGCGCAGCGCATTACGGTGGGAATCATGACTATCGAAGATGTGGGCGGCAGACGAACGGTGACGGCGGACGAGCTTCTTCTCCTGGTGGGTGATCACCTGCTCATAGAGGAGGGTGTCGCGACCGGGTTCATCGAGAGCGCGGGCCAGGTTGCCGAGAGCGTGGCGGTGACGGTGACCGACGGCGTCGACGGAACCACGACGACCGAACGGGTGTTCCTTCCCGATGCCGAGGTGACCATCGAACCCGCCGATCGCGGACGCGCCCCCGTCACGATGTGAGGGCAGGACAATCCCTGCTCAGAAGTACATTCGTGTAACTCGAACAACTCTGCGCACACCAGTCACACTGGCACCGAACTGAGCTAGGGTGTCGGAAACCCGTCACCGTTCGGAAGGACGTCAGCAGTGCGACAAGGCCGAGGACACCCGACCGTTCGCGTTGCCGTCGTGTCCTGTGCCGCTGCCCTCGCCGTCGGTTTCGGCTCGTTCACGGCAGTGGCCGATCCCGAGGCGTCGGCCCCGGCAACCGCCGCCGAGTCGGTCCGCTCGGCCGACGCAGATCAGTACAACGGCGCGCAGGACGCACTGGTGAAGGGGCGCTACGACGACGGTTTCGCTGCCCTCGACGCACTCGTACTCGCCGCCCCGGACGACGCCAACGTGGCAGCGCTGCAAACGTTCTATGCCAACGCGACCGCCGATACCGATGCGCGTGCGCAACACTCGGCTCGCCTGCACACGCTGTCTCCCGCCCTCGCCGATGCAGTCGACCGGGCCATCGCCGTCATCGACGAAGCCGCGACGGAGACAATCGACTTCGACCCGATCACCGACGGACCCCGCACCGCGATCGTGGTACTCGGTCTGGGCCTGAACGGCGACGGCAGCACGACCCAGGAGTTGGTGGAGCGTCTCCGCTCGGCCGTCGTCGCGGCGGAGCGCTCCCCCGAGTCCCCCATCATCGTCACCGGCGGAAATCCGCAGAGCGGCGTCACCGAGGCCGAGGCGATGCAGCGATGGCTCGTCGAGGAAGGCATCGCGGCCGACCGCATTCACACCGAATCGACCGCGAATTCGACGGTGCAGAACGCACAGCGCGCCACCGCACTGGCCGCCGAGATCGGCGTCGACGATCTCGTGCTGGCGACGACCCCCAGTCATCTTCGACGAGCGATCTCCGACTTCGAGATCGCGGGCGGCGCTGTGATCGGCGCTGCGACAGCAACTCCCGACGATCTTCCGGATCTGCCTGCACTCGCTCCGACGGCACGGTTGGGCATGACCGTCGATGCCACCAAGATCCTCGGGATCCCGCGCACCTACTGACGCGTCCACCCTCGCAGCACCGACTCCGTTCCGGCTTCGAACATCGCCCGACGGGTCTCGTCGTCGGAGTTCGTCGGCATCGCCAGTTCCAACGACACCAGACCGTGCACGATCGCCCAGAACGAGTGGCTGATCAACTCGACCGGCGCCCCGGCCATGATGCCGTCCGCAACGGCGCTTGCCACCGCCGCCCGGAGCGGGTCCATAGCCGCGGATGCGAGTTGCGCCTCGTCGGATACATCGATCGAACCGAGTACTCCGCCGAACATCACCGCGTACAGATGCGGATTGCGTAGCGCCCAGTCTCGGTACGCGATAGCCAGTGCACGCAGATCGACCTCGGGATCGCCGGTGACCGGAACCTCGCGCTGAGCGTCCCCGAAACTCGAGAACGACGTGGCGAACAGTGCCACGAGCAGCTCGGCGCGACCACCGAACAGTGAGTAGATCGCGGTGGTCGAGGTGCTCTGCGCAGCCGCGAGTTTACGTAGTGACAACGAGTCGACGCCTTGCTGCGCAACGGTTTCCGCCGCGGCCTCGAGTAGCCGGGTCCGCAACTCGGCGTCGTGAATTCTTGGTCTCGCCACTTGCGAAACCTACCACAACGGTGTTTTATAACAGTGTCACACAACGCTTCGATCATCGAAAGGACCGGAACAAGTCATGCCAACCATCATCGACGGCCGCACCACGGTCGAATCCGAACGAGACACCGTCACGGTCTTCCTCATCGGAATGCGCATCAACAATCCCCTTGCCGTTCGCTCCTGGTTACCCGCGGTGCGGGCGATGCCGCGGATGCTCGGCCATCTCGAGCGGGATCCCGCATCCGGGCTGCTCGGCTACCACTCGTGGTTGGGACGCACCACCATGCTGGTCAGCTATTGGCGCAACGCCGAGGACCTCACCCGGTTCGCCTCCGACCCCGACGCACCACATGCACCCGCCTGGCGCGCCTTCAATCGATCGGTAGCCGCAACCCGCCATGTCGGTGTGTGGCACGAAACCTATACCGCGACAGCACAGAACAGTGAGGCGATCTACGTCAACATGCCTACGTTCGGACTCGCGGGAGCCATCGGTGGACTCCCGGTCGGTACCGGCTCGCACACGTGGAAGCAGCGAATGAGTCTCCGAACTGATTGCTCGACGGCTACAGGAAGTTCCCGGCACGCGCAGCGAGATCGAGAACGGGCTGCGGGAAGACTCCGAGGGCCACGGTGACCACCACCGAGACCCCGATCGCGCACGACACCGACGCCGTCGGCCGCACGATCGTGGCGGTCCGCTCTCCCGGATCGGTGAAGAACATGAGCACGATAACCCGCACGTAGAAGAACGCTGCAATCGCGCTGCACACCACTCCGACCACGACCAGTGCCGCTCCCCCAGCGCCCGAGGCAGCGCTGAACACCGCGAACTTGCCGATGAACCCACTGGTGAGTGGAATGCCGGCGAACGAGAGCAGGAACAACCCGAACACTGCCGCGACCAGCGGTGAGCGACGGCCGATTCCGGCCCACCGATCCAGATCACTCACTTCACCGCGCTCGTCGCGCGCCAACCCGATGATCGCGAACCCTCCGAGAGTGCTGAAGGCGTAGGCCAGCAGATAGAACATCGTGGCCGACACACCGGAATCACCCGAATCACCCAGTGCCGTCACTCCGGTGAGGATGAATCCGGTGTGCGCGACGGACGAGTACGCCAGCATCCGTTTGACATCGGTCTGCGTCACCGCGACAACCGAACCCAGCACCATGGTCGCGATGGCCACGACCCACAGCATCGGCCGCCAACTCGATTCGAGACCGGGAAGCGCCACCCCGAAGATGCGAAGAATCGCACCGAACGCCGCGACCTTGGTCACCGTGGCCATCAGAGCTGTCACTGGAGTGGGGGCACCCTGGTAGACGTCGGGAATCCACGAATGAAACGGCACAGCACCGACCTTGAACAACAGACCCACTGCGAGCAGGGCGGTTCCGATCAGCGCGAGCGATCTGCCCTGACCGTCCACCGCGATGGCGTCGGCGATGCCGTCCAACCGAACGGTTCCGGCGTACCCGTACAGGAAGGCAACCCCGAACAGGAAGAATGCGGACGAGAACGCGCCCAGCAGAAAATATTTGAGGGCAGCTTCCTGCGAGAGCAACCGACGTCGTCGGGCCAGTCCGCAGAGCAGATACAGCGGCAAGGACAGCACTTCAAGCGCCACGAACATCGTCAACAGATCCGTGGACGCCGGAAACAGCAACATGCCGCCGATCGCGAACATCGCCAGAGGAAACACCTCGGTCTGGGCGACGCCTGCGTCTATCGCCTCCTTCTCCGCCACGCTGCCCGGAGTGGTCGATGCCTGCGGGGTGAACGAATCGATGCGACGCTCGGCACCGGCCCCGGTGACTGCAACGGTGCGCTCCGCCAACAGCGCGATCGCCGGAATCGACACCAGCACAATGGTTCCCTGCAGAAACAGCGTCGGCCCGTCGATCGCGACCGCGCCGGACATCGCCGACGCCTCGGTGCCTGCCAGACCCAGGATGGCCGCCAGCGCCGCCACCAGTCCCGCGAGAGCGAGACCCACATGCGTGATCCGACGGGCCCGCAGCGGCACGAACGCCTCGACGAGAACACCGAGAACTGCGACCGAGAACACGATCAGCATCGGTGCCAGCAGACCGTACTGCACCTCGGGTGTGGTCATCGCTGACCTCCTGAACTGTCGACGATCGTGGATTGCACTGCCGGAGTGATGACATCGAGCGCGGGTTTCGGATACACCCCGAGCACGATCAGCAACGCGATCAACGGCACCACCACGGCCAGCTCGCGGCGAACGAGATCGGGCACCGTCTCGTTGCCCTCCCGGACCGGCCCGGTCATGACGCGTTGGTAGAGCCACAGTATGTAGATCGCCGACAGCACGAGGGCTCCGGCGGCCACTATCGCGGCGACTCCGTATCGACCGAACGTGCCGATCAGCACGAGGAATTCGCTCACGAACGGGGCGAGGCCCGGTAGCGAGAGCGTGGCGAGTCCCGAGATCAGGAACGTTCCGGCGAGCACCGGTGCCACCTTCTGCACACCGCCGTAGTCGGCGATCGCTCGTGATCCTCGACGCGACACGAGGAAGCCTGCGATCAAGAACAGTGCGGCCGTGGAGATTCCATGGTTGACCATGTACAGCGTGGCACCGGCCTGACTCTGACCGGTCATGGCGAAGATACCGAGGATGATGAATCCGAAGTGCGAAATCGACGTGTAGGCAATCAGTCTCATCATGTCGGTCTGGCCGATCGCCAGTATCGCGCCGTAGACGATGCCGATGACCGCGAGAGTGATGATCCACGGCGCGAACGTCTGCGACGAGCCGGGAAAGAGTTCGAGACAGAACCGCAGCATCGCGAACGTGCCGACCTTGTCCACCACCGACATCATCAGCACCGCAGTCGCGGGCGTGGACTGCACTGCGGCGTCGGGTAGCCACGAGTGGAACGGCCACAACGGTGCCTTGATAGCGAACGCGAACATGAAGCCGAGGAACAGTGCGTTCAGAACCATCGGATCCACACCGAGTCCGCCCGATGCCGCCGCGTCGGCAATCACGCGCAGATCGAATGTCCCGCCGTCGAAAGGCCCGTCGGGTCGCGCGGTCACCCCGTACAGGCCGATGACGGCAGCCAACATGATCAGACCGCCGAACAGGTTGTACAACAGGAATTTCACCGCGGCGCGCGTTCGATGCACTCCCCCGAAACCACCGATGAGGAAGTACATCGGAATCAGCATCGCCTCGAAGAAGATGTAGAACAACAAAACGTCCAACGCGAGGAACGACACGAGCACCATCGACTCGACCACAAGGATCAACGCCATGTACGTGTGCGACACCCGACGGGAGCCGTAATTCGCGACGCGACTGCCGTCGTACCAGCCCGCGACGAGCAGCAGGGGCGTCAGAACGGTGGTGAGCAACACCAGGACCAGGCCGATTCCGTCAAGTCCGAGGGTGTACCGCGCACCGAAAGCCGCTATCCACGAGTGGTCTTCGACGAATTGGTACCGATCACCACCGGAGTCGAACGACACCGCCAGGGCGACCGACACGGCCAGTGTTCCGGCAGCGAAACCCACTGCGACACTGCGCGCGACGGTCGGGCGAGCGGCGGGCACAAGGGCGACGACGATCGCTCCGAGCATCGGGAGCACCCACAGGACGGTCAACCAGGGAGTCGTCACAGAGCCACCACCATCAGTACCACGAGAACGGCTCCCGCGAACATCGCCAACGCGTACGAGCGCACATAGCCCGTCTGCAGCCGTCCGGACCGCGTCGATGCGCCACCGATCGAGCTCCCCACCCCGTCCACGACGGCGTCGATACCGTTGTCGGCGTGCACCAGTGCGCGCGTGAGTGTCTGTCCTGGCCGCATGAATGCCGCCTCGTTGACGGCATCGCCGTAGAGATCGGCACGTGCAGCTCGGGTCAGGGGCGAAACATCCTCGGGTGGTGTCGGCGGAACCTCGTTCGCGATGTACTTGCGGTACGCGATGCTCGCACCGGCCAGCACGACCACCAGGACGGCGACGGTGACCACCCAGGCCGGAATCGCGTGCTCCTCGTGTTCCGATCCCACCACCGGTTCCAGCCATGCCTCGAGGCGCCCACCAACCGCGAGGAAGGCTCCCGACGCCACCGAGCCGACGGCCAACACGATCATCGGGACGGTCATCGTCGCCGTCGCCTCGTGCGGATGTGCCTGCGCTGACCAGCGTTTCGGACCGAAGAACGTCAACAGCATCACCCGAGTCATGTAGAAGGCCGTCAGCCCTGCACCGAGCAATGTCACGCAGCCGAGAATCGGACCAGCCGCTCCCTCCGCGGCGAATGCGACCTCGATGATCGGATCCTTGGCGAAGAAGCCGGAGAACGGCGGCAGTCCGATGATCGCGAGATAGCCGAGGCCGAACGTGACGAACGTGATCGGCATCGCGGCGCGGAGTCCTCCGAACTTTCGCATGTCGGTCTCGTCGTTCATCGCGTGCATCACCGAGCCCGCGCCCAGGAACAAGCCCGCTTTGAAGAATCCGTGCGAGATCAACAGCACGATGGCGTAGGCGTAACCGGAGGGGCCGAGCCCGGCCGCGAGCACCATGTACCCGATCTGACTCATAGTCGACGCCGCGAGCGCCTTCTTGATGTCGTCCTTCGCACAACCGATGACGGCACCGAACAGCAAGGTGACCGCACCGACGGTGACGGTGGCCGTGCGGGCGGTGGGCGACGCCTCGAACACCGGTCCGGAGCGCACGATGAGATACACCCCGGCCGTGACCATCGTGGCCGCGTGAATCAATGCCGACACCGGTGTCGGGCCCTCCATGGCGTCACCGAGCCACGACTGCAGCGGCACCTGCGCAGACTTTCCACACGCCGCCAACAGCAACATCAGCGCCATGGCGGTCGCCACCGACTCGCTCGCCTCGCCGATTCCGGCGAACACGTCGTCGTACTGCACGGAGCCGAAGTTCACGAACATGATCATCAGCGCAACGGCCAGGCCGATATCGCCGACTCGGTTGACCACGAACGCTTTTCGGGCAGCCGATGCAGCCGACGGCTTGTGCTGCCAGAAGCCGATCAGCAGATACGACGCCAGACCGACTCCCTCCCACCCCAGATAGAGGCCGAGGAAGTTGTCGGCCAGAACCAGCAGCAGCATGGCGGCGAGAAACAGGTTGAGGTACGCGAAGAAGCGCCGCCGCTCGGCGTCGTGGCTCATGTAGCCGATGGAGTACACGTGAATGAGCGACCCGACTCCGGTGATCAGCAGGACGAAGCAAATCGACAGTTGATCTGCGCGCAAGCCGAAGTCGACCTGCAGTTCGTCGACCGGAACCCACCGGAACAGGGTCTGGGTGAGCGTCCTGTTCGACTCGTCACGCCCGAGCATCGAGGCGAACACCACCGCGGCCACCACGAACGACGACACCGCTGCCGCCGTCGCGACCAGATGTCCCCAGGAGTTGCAGCGCCGGCCACCGAGCAACAGGAACGCCGCACCGAACGCCGGCAGAGCCGGAAGAAGCCACAGGATCGACATCGTTGTTCCCCCGTCAGTTCTTCATCAGTGAGTTCTCGTCCATGGAGATAGAACGACGAGAACGGAAGATGGCCATGATGATGGCCAGGCCCACCACCACCTCGGCAGCGGCGACCACCATGGTGAAGAACGCGAACAACTGCCCGTCGAGATTGCCGTGCATGCGGGAGAACGTCACGAACGCGAGATTGACTGCGTTGAGCATCAATTCGATGCACATGAACACGATGATGGCGTTGCGCCTGACGATGACGCCTGCCGCGCCGATCGTGAACAGCAGAACGGACAGGTAGAGATAGTTCTCCGGATTCATCGCTCGTCACGCTCGATCCGAGGATCGGCGAACATGGCGTTGACGGAGGACTCGGATTCGGTTCCGTCGGGCAACAGAGCGCGGCGATCCACCCCGTTGTGGCGGGCGTACACCCCTGGACTCGGCAGCGGTGTCACCCTCGAACCATCGCGGAATCGATCCCGGGCCATTTCTCGCTGACCCTTGACCGGCCCCAGAGCTTCCCGGTGCGCCAGAATCATCGCCCCGATGGTGGCAGTGATCAGCAGTGCCCCGGTCAACTCGAACGCCCACACGTACTCGACGAAGATCAGCTCGGCCAGGCCCTCGACGTTTCCGGTGGAGTTGACGGCGTCGAGACCGGCGAAGTCGAGCCGACCGCTCCGGACCGAATCGCGCAGCAGCACCCCGATGATCAACAGCCCGAAGCCGATTCCGATGACGACGGCCGCGATGCGGTGCCCGCGCAGGGTTTCGGTCAGCGACTCCGAGGTGTCGACTCCGACGAGCATCAGCACGAACAGGAACAGCATCATGACCGCGCCGGTGTAGACGACGATCTGCACGACACCGAGGAACAACGCCCCCTGCGCCATGTAGAAGGTCGCCAGCACCACCATAGTTGCGGCGAGGAACAATGCCGAGTAGACGGCTTTGGTACTCATCACCACCCCGAGCGCACCGATGACGGCTACGACGCCGAGGGTCCAGAACTGCATTGCCTCACCGGTGGACGTGGCCTCGAGGGCGAGCTGAGCGATGGCAGTCATCGAACCGGACCGCCCTCGGTTTCGTTTGTTTTCTCATCGCCGGTGACGATGCCGCGGTAGTAGTCCTCCGCCGAACGGCCCGGAGCCATCGCGTGCGGCGGGGCCACCATGTCCGGCTCGAGCGGAGCCAGCAGGGAGTCCTTCTCGTAGATCAGATCGGCTCGGTTGTCACCGGCGAGTTCGTACTCGTTGGTCATCGTGAGAGCCCTGGTCGGGCAGGCCTCCACACACAATCCACACCCGATGCACCGCAGGTAATTGATCTGATAGACCCCGCCGTAGCGCTCACCCGGAGAGAACCTCTCGGTCTCGGTGTTGTCGGCTCCTTCGACGTAGATGGCGTCGGCCGGGCAGGCCCACGCGCACAGTTCGCAACCGATGCACTTCTCGAGACCGTCGGCGTACCGATTGAGTTGATGACGACCGTGGTAGCGAACCTCCGTCGGCTTCTTCTCCTCCGGATACAACTCCGTCTCGGCCTTCTTGAACATCGTCGCGAAGGTGACTCCGAAACCGGCTATGGGACCGAGAAATTCAGGCATCGGCGTTCTCCTTCGGTGACCTGGCGGCGGATGAGCGCACACCGGCGTGCCGGCTCGGGAAAGTCGAGCCCTGGGTGGGAATGGGAGGTATCGGGAATCCGCCTGCCACAGCGTCGAACTCGGCAACGGGCACACCAGGCGGCACGTTCCGCTCCCGCGCACGCCTGCGCACCATCAGCAGCAGTGAACCCAGTACGGCCACCGCGAAGATCATCGACACGACAAACGTGACCAGCGGTACGTCGTAACGATCGGCCCCGAGTACCCGCACCGTCGCGATCACCATCACCCAGATCAGCGCAACGGGAATGAGAATCTTCCAGCCGAAGCTCATGAACTGGTCGTAGCGCAGCCTCGGCAGCGTCGAACGCAGCCAGATGAACACGAACAGGAACACCCAGACCTTGAGGGTGAACCACAGCACCGGCCACCACCCTGAATTGGCACCGCTCCACAGACTCAACGGGATCGGAGCCTGCCAGCCGCCGAGGAACAGCGTGGTCGCGAGCGCCGAGACGGTCACCATGTTGATGTACTCGGCGAGCATGAACATGGCGAAACGAAGAGACGAGTACTCGGTGTGGAATCCGCCCACCAACTCACCCTCAGCCTCGGGCAGATCGAACGGAGCGCGGTTGGTCTCGCCGACCATCGCCGTCACGTACACCAGGAACGACGGCAGCAGCAGGAAGATGTACCAGGTGTTCTGTTGCGCAGCAACGATTCCGGAAGTCGACATGGTCCCGGCGTACAGGAAGACCGCCGCGAACGACAGGCCCATCGCGACCTCGTAGGAAATCACCTGCGCCGTCGAACGCAGCGCACCGAGCAGCGGATACGTCGAACCCGACGCCCACCCCGCCAACACGATCCCGTACACACCCACCGACGTGACCGCGAGAATGTACAGAACACCCACCGGCAGGTCGGTCATCTGCAGCGGCGTCGTCGTACCGAACACCGACACCTCGGGACCGAACGGAATCACCGCGAAGGCCATGAACGCAGGAACCACCGAAATGATCGGAGCCAGAACGTAGATCGGCTTGTCGACACCGGTCGGAGTGATCCCCTCCTTCAATGCCAGCTTGATCCCGTCCATCAGCGACTGCAACAGCCCCCACGGGCCCACCCGGTTGGGTCCCACCCGCATCTGCATCCACGCCATGATCTTGCGTTCGGCGTAGATCGCAACCAGCGGTGTCAGCACCAGGAAGACGAAGACCGCCAAAGCTTTACCGACAACCAACCACCACGGATCGTTGCCGAACATCGACAGATCGGTCGGCGCGGCCATGATCATGACTGCCTACCTTGGGGTCGTTCCGCAGAACCATGCCGAATACTCACCACTGCGCCCGACTGCACCCCCAGCGAGCGATACACCGTCGAACCGGGCGAGTTCATCGGTATCCACACCACGGTGTCGGGCAGATCGGTGATCGTCAGCGGCAACGTGATCGAGCCACGGTCCGTCGCAACACTCACCAGATCGCCGGTCTCGGCTCCGGTCGCCGAGGCCGTTGCCGCAGACAGCCGAACGGTAGGTGCGCGACCGGTCGCGGCGAGATTGTCCTCCCCGTCCTGCATTCGTCCCGCATCGATGAGCATCCGCCACGTGGCCAGAATCGCCTGCCCCGGACCGAGGGTCGGAACGTCCGCGCGGGGTGCCACCCGGGCCACCGCGGTGCGCGGGCCGTTCCACACACCGAGGCGAGCCATCTCGGCGCGTACCGCTGCCGCGTCGGGCACGGCCAGTTCGACGCCCATCTGCGCGGCGATGGCGTCGAGGATGCGTTGATCCGGCATCACCGCGCCTGCACCGAGTGCAGTGTCGAACGTACGGGGTCGGCCTTCCCAGTCGACGAAAGTTCCCGACTTGTCGACCACCGGTGCCACTGGGAACACCACGTCGGCCCGCTCGGTGACCGCGCTGTGGCGCAGTTCGAGGCTCACCACGAACGCCGATCGGTCCAATGCGTCGAGTGCCTCCCGGGGGTCCGGCAGATCGTCGAGATCGATTCCCGCAGTGACCAGAGCGCGATCCGGTCCTGCGTCGGCCAGGATCGCTGCGGTGTCGCGGCCCACCTCCGCCGGCAACTCGGGCACTCCCCAGACCGCGGCCACCTCGGCGCGCGCAGCCGCATCGGCAACAGGACGCCCGCCGGGCAGGACGTTCGGCAGCGCCCCTGCGTCGAGCGCACCGCGTTCGCCGGCGCGTCGAGGAATCCAGGCCAGGCTCGCGCCGGTGTCGTCCGCCAGTTTCGATGCCGCCGCCAGACCACCGGGAACGCAGCCGAGCCGCTCGCCCACGAGAACGATCGCACCGGGCTCCCGGAGGAGGTGTGCAATCGATTCGGTGCCGCGATCGCCGACGTGCAACGCATCGAGCCAGACCGGCTCCTCGCCGGGAACCGACTGCAGCAGGACGCCGTCCAGCTTCCGTAGGCCCCTGGTGGAGAACGGCGCGATCGATGCCACCACCACTGCGCTCGTGCGGTGCGCCTTACGTAGCCTCAGGAACACCAGGGGTGACTCTTCCTCGGGCTCGAAGCCGACCAGTAACACCACGGGGGCGTTCTCGAGATCGGAGTAGGTGACCCCCAACCCGGTCGCCGCGATACGACCGGCCAGGAAACTTGCTTCCTCGGCGCTGTGATCCCGATTGCGGAAGTCGATGTCGTTGGTGGCCAGAACTTTTCGGGCGAACTTGGCATAGGCGTAGGAGTCTTCGAGAGTCGATCGTCCGCCCACGAGCACCGCGGCACGTCCGACCGATGCGGCCAACCCCGTTGCTGCAGCTGCCAATGCAGCCGACCACGACGTTTCGATCAGCTCCCCGGATTCGTCGCGGATCATCGGCGCGGTGATGCGATCGGGTTCGGTGGCGTACTTGACTGCCCACCGGCCTTTGTCGCAGTTCCATTCCTCGTTGACCTGGGGATCGTCACCGGCCAGCCGTCGCAGGACCTTGCCGCGTCGATGGTCCGTGCGTTGAGCACAGCCCCCTGCGCAGTGCTCGCACACGCTCGGCGACGAGGTGAGGTCGTACGGGCGCGCCCGGAACCGATACTCGGTGTTGGTCAGCGCACCCACTGGACAGATCTGCACGGTGTTGCCCGAGAAGTAGGAGTCGAACGGCTCGTCGCCGAAGATCCCCACCTGTTGAATCGCACCACGTTCGAGTAGCTCGATGGACGGATCCCCGGCCACTTGAGCTGCGAAGCGAGTGCATCGCGCACACAGGACGCACCGTTCGCGGTCCAGCAACACCTCGGCCGACAGCGGAATCGGCTTGGGGTACGTGCGTTTGGTCTCGACGAACCTGGACTCGGCCCGGCCCGCAGCCATCGCCTGGTTCTGCAGTGGGCACTCACCGCCTTTGTCGCACACCGGGCAGTCGAGCGGATGGTTGATCAGCAGCAGCTCCATGACGCCGCGTTGCGCCTTCTCCGCCGACTCCGATGTCACCTGGGTGCGCACGATCATGCCCTCGGCCACTGTCGTGGTGCAGGACGCCAACGGCTTGCGCTGCCCTTCGACGTCGACCAGGCATTGCCGGCACGCCCCCACCGGATCGAGCAGCGGGTGATCGCAGAAGCGCGGAATCTGCACGCCCATCAGCTCGGCGGCGCGAATCACCAACGTGCCCTTGGGAACACTGATCTCGTGGTCGTCGATGGTCAGTGTCACCATGTCGACCGGAGTGACCGACTGGTCAGGAGCAGGAGTGGAGCCTGCGGAATGACCATGTGCTGGTGCCGTCATGACGTCAGCTCCTCTGCCATCAGGGTCGATCGGTGTGGATCGAATGGGCATGCTTGTTCGGTGACGTGTCGGATGTATTCGTCGCGGAAGTACTTCAGCGAGGACACGATCGGGCTTGCGGCTCCGTCTCCCAACGCGCAGAACGATTTTCCGGCGATGCCGTCCGCGATGTCGAGCAGTGTCGTGAGGTCGGCTTCGGTACCGGTTCCGCCGTCGAGGCGGCGCAGTATCTGCACCAACCAGTAGGTTCCTTCTCGGCACGGCGTGCATTTGCCGCAGGATTCGTGAGCGTAGAACTCCGTCCATCGCAACACTGCTCGCACGACGCAGGTCGTGTCGTCGAAGATCTGCAAGGCCTTGGTACCCAACATCGATCCGGCGGCACCGACGCCCTCGTAGTCGAGCGGCACGTCCAGGTGTTCGCCGGTGAACATCGGTGTCGACGATCCTCCCGGTGTCCAGAACTTGAGCTCGTGACCGGTCCGGATACCGCCCGCGTAGTCCAGCAGTTCCCGCAGGGTGATGCCCAGCGGGGCCTCGTACTGGCCGGGCCGACACACGTGGCCGGAGATCGAGTAGAGGGTGAACCCGGGTGATTTCTCGCTTCCCATCGACCGGAACCATTCGATGCCCTTGCGCAGGATCACCGGGACGCTGGCGATGGATTCGACGTTGTTGACCACCGTCGGCCGCGCGTACAGGCCTGCCACCGCGGGGAACGGTGGACGCAGTCGGGGTTGACCTCGTCGCCCCTCCAGCGAGTCGAGCAGCGCCGTCTCCTCGCCGCAGATGTAGGCCCCGGCCCCGGCATGGATCACCAGCTCGAGGTCGAACCCCGATCCGAGGAGGTTCTTGCCCAGGTAGCCGGCGGCGTAGGCCTCGGCAACTGCGGCCTGTAGTCTGCGCAGCACCGGTACCACTTCGCCGCGAACGTAGACGAATGCGTGCGATGCACGTATTGCGTAGGCCGCGATGATGATTCCTTCGATCAACGTGTGCGGGCTCGCCATCATCAAGGGCATGTCCTTGCAGGTGCCCGGCTCCGACTCGTCGGCGTTGACCACCAGATAGTGAGCTTTCCCGTCACCCTGTGGAATGAAGCTCCACTTCGTTCCGGTGGGGAATCCCGCCCCGCCACGGCCGCGCAGGCCGGAGTCCTTGACGAACGCGATGAGATCGTCGGGGTCCATGGCGAGGGCCTTCTCGAGCCCCCGATAGCCGTCGTGACTGCGGTAGGTGTCGAGTGTCCACGAGTCCTTCTCGCCCCAGAACTCGCTCAGCACCGGCGTCAGGGCCATGTCATTTCCCCTTCGTCGGTGGATCGGTTTCGGTGGTGTTCGGCTGCGGTGGAACGGTCGCCGAAGGAGCCGGAGCCGGTTTCTCGCGCACCGTTTCCGCCACTGCTTCGGCACCGAGATCGGGATGATCGTCCGAAGAGCCGGTGACGGCCCGGGGAGCCGTCATCGAGTGCTCACGGGCGTACCGCAGACCCGCGAGACTGGCTTCGCCTGCGCTGCCGGAGGATTCGAGTGCACCCAGCCGATCGTCGGCGAACCCGGCAAGAATTCGCTCGGTCTCGCGGAACGTGCACAGCGGAGCGCCGCGGGTCGGGGTCACCTGCGCACCGGATCGAAGCGCATCGACCAGTTCCCGTGCCGACGCCGGAGTTCTGTTGTCGAAGAACTCCCAGTTGACCATCATCACCGGTGCGAAGTCGCACGCGGCGTTGCACTCGATGTGCTCGAGGGTGATCGCACCGTCGGCGGTGGTCTCGCCGTGGTCGATATCGAGGTGATCCCGCAGCGCGTCCATGATGGCGTCGCCGCCCATGACGGCGCACAGGGTGTTGGTGCACACTCCGACGCGATAGTTTCCGGTGGGCTCGCGGCGGTACATCGAGTAGAAGGTCGCGACCGCGGTGACCTCTGCTCCGGTGAGATCGATTACGTCCGAACAGAATTCGATTCCGGCCGGCGTGAGATATCCGTCCTCGGATTGCACCAGGTGCAGCAGCGGTAGCAACGCCGATCGGGCCTGGGGATAACGACTCAGGATGATCTCGGCGTCGGCGCGCAGGCGAGCACGCACGTCGGCGGGATAGGACGCACGGGCGTCGGGGCCGACCAGCTGGACTGCTTCCTCGGGGCGAGCTCCGAGTTGGACGAGCACCGGCTCCGAGCGTGGCGTGGTCATCGGTCCACCCCGCCCATCACCGGATCGATACTGGCGACGGCAGCGATGACATCGGAGATCATGCCGCCCTCGCACATCGCGGCAACCGCCTGCAGGTTGGTGAACGAGGGGTCTCTGAAATGCACTCGGTACGGCCGAGTTCCACCGTCACTGACGATGTGCACACCCAGTTCGCCTCGCGGCGATTCCACCGTGGACAGAACTTGGCCCGCCGGCACACGCATGCCCTCGGTCACCAATTTGAAGTGGTGGATCAACGACTCCATCGAGGTGTCCATGATGGTGCGCACGTGGTCCTGAGAATTGCCGAGACCATCGGGTCCGGAGACGAGTTCGGCCGGCCAGGCGATCTTCTTGTCGTCGATGACCACCGGTCCGGGCCGAAGACGATCGAGAGTCTGCTCGACGATCTTGAGCGATTCCTTCATCTCTTCGACGCGAATCAGATAGCGCCCGTAGCAGTCGCATCCGGTGTCGGTGACGACATCGAACTCGTAGTTCTCGTACCCGCAGTAGGGGTCGGACCGGCGCAGATCGTAGGGAAGTCCGGTCGATCGAAGCACCGGCCCGGTGACGCCGAGGGCCATGCACCCGGTGAGGTCCAGGTAGCCGACGTTCTCGGTTCTGGCCTTCCAGATCGGGTTGTCGTTGAGCATGAGTTCGAGATCGCGTAGCCGTCCGGGAAGAACCCGCAGCAACTCGCGGACCTTGTCGATCGCATCGGCGGGCAGGTCCTGAGACAAGCCGCCGGGACGGATGTAGGCGTGGTTCATTCGAAGTCCGGTGATGGCCTCGAAGACGTCGAGAATCAGTTCGCGTTCCCGGAAGCCGAACAGCATCGCCGTCACGGCACCCAATTCCATTCCACCCGTGGCCAATGCCACGAGGTGCGACGAGATCCGATTGAGCTCCATCAGCATCACCCGGATCACCGTCGCGCGCTCGGGAATGTCGTCGGTGATGTCGAGCAGCTTCTCCACCCCGAGGCAGTACGCGGTCTCGTTGAAGAAGGGCGAGAGATAGTCCATCCGAGTGACGAACGTGACGCCCTGAGTCCAGTTGCGATACTCGAGATTCTTCTCGATACCGGTGTGCAGGTATCCGATTCCACACCGGGCCTCGGTGACGGTCTCGCCTTCGATCTCGAGAATCAACCGCAGCACACCATGGGTGGACGGGTGCTGCGGACCCATGTTGACCACGATGCGTTCCGTGGTCGACCCGCGCGCAAGTTCGACCACGTCGTCCCAGTCCTGGCCCGACACTGCATAGATGGTTTCGTCCGTTGCGCTCATCAGTTGTACGACCTGCGCTCGTTGGGAGGCGCGACCCGAGCGCCCTTGTACTCGATGGGAATTCCGCCCAGGGGATAGTCCTTGCGTTGCGGGTGTCCGATCCAGTCGTCCGGCATCTCGATCCGCGTCAGTGCGGGATGACCGTCGAACACGATGCCGAAGAAGTCGTAGACCTCGCGTTCGTGCCAGTCGTTGGTCGGATAGACCGCGCAGAGCGACGGTGTGTGCGGATCCGCATCGGGCACAGCGACTTCGAGTCGCAGGCGGCGTCCGTGGGTGATGGACACCAGATGGTAGACCGCGCGCAGTTCCCGGCCGACCTGATCCGGGTAGTGCACACCCGATGCCCCCGTGCACAATTCGAATCTCAGTTCCTCGTCGTCACGGAGAGCGCGGGCCACGGCGGGCACGTGTTCTCGCGAGAGATGCAGCGTCAGTTCGTCGCGAAAGATCACGGCACGCTCGACGGCGTCCTCGAACGGCACGGCCGCGTCACCGGTGTCGAGAACCGCGGCCAATCGGTCGACCACGGCGTCGAAGTAGCTGCCGTAGGGCCGGACAGCCGTGTCCACCGATGCCACCGGCGGCTGCAACCGGCCGTAGCCGGAGGTGTCACCGCTCCCCCGGACGCCGAACATCCCGCGGGGTCCGTGCGCCGTCATCGCAGCAGCCCCTTCAGATCGATGGTCGGGGTGGACGCCAACGCCGCAGCCTCGGCGGCCGCGCGCACCTGCTCGCGATTGACACCCAGCGGCATCTGCTGAATCTTTTTGTGCAGCTCCAAGATTGCGTTGAGCAGCATCTCGGGTCGGGGCGGACAACCGGGTAGATAGATGTCGACGGGAACGATGTGGTCGACGCCCTGCACCACCGCATAGTTGTTGAACATTCCGCCCGAGGACGCGCAAACGCCCATGGCCAGGACCCATTTCGGTTCCGCCATCTGGTCGTACACCTGCCGCAGCACAGGTGCCATCTTCTGGCTGACACGGCCGGCCACGATCATCAGGTCTGCCTGGCGCGGAGACGCACGGAACGCTTCCATGCCGAATCGTGCGAGATCGAACCGACCGGAGGTGGTGGCCATCATCTCGATCGCGCAGCACGCGAGACCGAAGGTCGCGGGCCACAACGAGCCCTTACGGGCATATCCGGCCAACCCCTCTACGGTGGTCAGCAGAAATCCGCTGGGTAGCTTCTCTTCGAGTCCCATCGATCACACTCTTTCCGCATCCGTTCGAGGTGAGAACCATGCATCGTGCCGTCGCCGATCAGTGGTTGGACGTCAGTCCCATCCGAGTCCGCCTCGCCGCCACTCGTAGACGTAGGCCACCGACACGTTGACGACGAACAGTGCCATGGCAACCAGTCCGAACGCGCCCAGCACATCGAGATGGACGGCCCACGGATACAGGAAGACGATCTCGATGTCGAAGATGATGAACAGCATCGCGGTCAGGTAGAACTTCACCGGAAATCGTTGTCCCGTCGGCGCATGCATCGTGGGCTCGATGCCGCACTCGTACGCGTCGAACTTCGCTCGGTTGTACCGCGCGGGTCCCACCATGGTGCCGACCATCACCGAGAACACCGCGAACACGACCGCAATGGCACCGAGAACGAGGATCGGAACGTAGGCGTTCATCCCGGCATCTGCTCCCTCGATCGACTACCGCGCCGGCGCGTAGTAAATGCGACGGCCGTACCAATGTGACCTGAACCACACAGTATGGGTTCGGTGTCGATCTCGCGGGATTTCGACGAGTCCAGTTTTCGTAAAGCGTTGACGCGCATGGATCACCCGACTTCGTCCGCCCCATGCAGTGTGACTCAGATCACGTGTCAGCCCCATGCGATCCGCACCGACGAAAACGACAAACCTCCCGACGATCTCGGCCGGCCGAACCAGGCTGCCGACATGGAACAGGAGAAATGATGAAATCGATTTCCGTCTCGGCGCTCGCCGCCGAGGGACTGGGAACTGCCCTGCTCGTGATCTTCGGCGTCGGCACCGCCGTGATCGCGGGCGACACCGTCGGAACCCCGGGCATCGCCCTGGCATTCGGCCTCACGCTGCTCGCGCTGGTCTATGCGATCGGACCGATCTCGGGATGCCACATCAACCCGGCTGTGACGATCGGAGCCCTGATCGCTCGCGCCATCACCCCGATCAAGGCTGTGTTCTACATCGTCGCTCAGGCCGTCGGTGCACTGATCGGCGCGCTGATCGTACTGTTCGTCGCGTCCGGCCGTCCCGGATACGACTTGGCGTCGGACGGTCTGGGCACCAATGGATTCGGCAGCGCCTCGCCCGGAGGGTACGGGCTGGCGTCGGTCGCGGTGTTCGAGACGGTCGCGACCGGACTGCTCGTCCTCGTCGTTCTGGCCACCACGGCCCCCACCGTTCACCCCGTGGTGGCGGCCGGCATTCCGATCGGCCTGACCCTGACTGTGGTTCACCTGCTGGGCATCGGAATCGACTCGACGTCGGTCAACCCTGCTCGGTCCTTCGGCCCGGCCCTCCTCGCCGGCGGACCTGCCCTGTCCCAGCTGTGGGTGTTCGTGGTGTTCCCCGTGCTCGGAGCTGTCGTCGCCGGCGTGATCCATCGGTTCGTGCTGACGGTGCCCGCATCGGAGAAAACGGTCTGATCTAGCGCGATCGAGAGACCCGGGCACCGACGCGTTCCGAGTGCTGCTTCAGCAGATCGACCACCGCTCGACCCAGCCGGATCGGATCCAGCGGGTGCGGAACGGCAGCCTCGGCGCGCGACCATTCGGCCAACCACGCATCGTCCGGACGTCCGATGAGTACCAACACCGGTGGGCAGTCGAGGATCTCGTCCTTCAACTGCTTCGCCAGACCCAGACCACCGACAGGTGAGGACTCGCCGTCGAGAATCGCCAACGCGACATCGCCTGCATCCATGTGCTCGATGACGACGGCTGCCGTGGCGATGTCGACGTACTCGATGTCACCGAGTGCGGGATCCGGTCGAGTTCCGACGGCAGACCGCACCTGGGCCCGGGTCGCGGCATTGCTGCTGTACACGAGCACGCGGACACGACCGGATGGACTCGCTCCCGCTGTGGCGTCGGACACATCGCGATGCTACCGCGCGGTCCCCGGCAAACGGATCGAAACAGCCACGGCCGACGTCCATTCGAGGTTGCTGCGCCGGTCAGTTCTCGACGGTGACGACGACCGCGGCAGGTTCTTCGGTGGTTGTCACCGTGAACGCGGGTCGATCGGCCGCAACTCCGATGAAAGCCTGCGAGATTCCGCCGGGATCAGCCAGGAAATCGACCGAGGCGATCGCAGATTCCGCACCACCTCGCACCCGTTCCGGCCCGGCATACGAAGAGAAGGTGTCGTCGGAGTCCGTCGACGTACCCGACAGGTCCACCTGCAACACCGATCTCCCCGGCACTGCCAGCGGTTCACTGGTGCCGTAGCGAATGGCCTCGTCGACGTACCGCACCGTATAGGACACGGGGCCGTTGCCTGCCAACCCGAACTCGACCGAAAACTCCTCCACCAGCACGTCGGTGACACCGACCGGCGACGCACCAGGGAATCGCGCGCCATCGAGGATCGGAGGAAGCTCTGTCACCGCGGGCGGCAGCGCTTCGACGGTCGGCCTGGGATTGGACATGGGATCACCGACGACCAGTGATCCCGTGACCGTGGTGTAGTTCGTGTCGGCCGAGACCTCGTCGACCGGGCCGCTGCCCCCTGCGCCGGCACAGCCCGCGGCCAAACCGAGCATCAGTGATCCGACGGCCGAGAGCGCGACCGGAGCCCTGCGGTGGCCGTCGTACATCGCCTCACCGTACTGAAGAAACCCATCGGTTCGGTAGTGCTGCCTCGACGCGATTCGGTCACGATTGCACCGACCTCCGATCCTGCTAGCGTCAGAGGGTATGGACCCGAAGAGCTATTCGTCCGGTGAGCGTGTGTTCGGTCCGCCCAACGGGACTTTCGACGCGGATTGGGCTGCGACCGCACTGCGATCGAACCGTCCCGAGTTGGACCACCCCACCTCGGTGCGCCTGGTGGAACAGGCCTGGGACCTACTCCGAACGCAAGGGCTGCGCGGAGAACGTCTCGCCACTGCGCTGGACCTCGAGCCCGGTCTTGCTGCTGCCGTGTCAGCGGTCGCCACCGAGACCGCCGAGCTGTACCTGGACCCTCGATAGCTCCAGGTCTCAGCTCCGTCCGAACTGCTCCCACGCGAACCCGGCCACGAGCACCGCTGTACCGCCGATTTCGGCGACGATCAACGACACCATGAACAGGTGCGTCCCCGGGACGGGATCGACGAACTGGTTTTTGGTGTCTCGCCGAAATCCGTGGACGGTGTAGCTCACCACGGCAGCGACGAAGAACACCAGCACCACCGACGCGGCGATCAGATCCACCGTGACCGACCAGGCGCTGAACTGCGCCAGCACTGCGAGCACCAGGGCTGCGAACGAGTACATCAATGATGCCCGATGGGCGATGTCGACATAACGATGCGCAGTGCCAGCGGAAGACCACACGGAGGGTTGAACGTCCTCGGATTATCCGGCGACGTCGACATCTGGTGATACTTGATCACCCCCAACCCCAGTGCCCACAGCAGCAGGAGACCGGCCACGAGGACGATCACCTTGGTGTCCAGGTCCAGCTGCATGTCTTCCTCCCCCACTCGATCCCGCGCCGAAGGTATCACCGGCACCGGAGTTGATACCGTTCCGCAATGCCGGCCGACCCCGTACTGTCCCAGAACGCTTTCGGGCTCCGCTTCGACTGGGGTCTGTCCGGTGCCGACGCCATCGTCGACGGCGCAGACGTCGCCGTCGTCGTGGACGTCCTGTCCTTCACCACCACTCTCACGGTTGCTGTGGACGCAGGCATCGACGTCATCCCCAGTCGATGGCGCGACGACCGGGCCACGCAGTTGGCCGAGCAGTTCGACGCGGTTCTCGCCGTGGGGCGGTCGGCCGCCTCACCGGGCCTGATCAGCTTGTGTCCGGCGACCGTACGGGCCGCGCCTGCTCCGGCACGGCTGGTGCTGCCGTCACCGAACGGATCCACCATCGCCCACGAGCTCGCGAGCACGGCCCCGCTGTGCGTGGGCGCGTCGCTCAGAAACGCATCGGCCGTAGCGCAGTGGATACGCGCCAGGAACCCAAACGCAGTGACAGCGGTCATAGCGGGCGGTGAAAAGTGGCCGGACGGATCCCTACGGCCTGCCGTCGAGGATCTGTGGGGTGCCGGTGCAGTCATCGCTGCCCTCGTCGACGCCGGAGCTGCCGATGTCTCCCCGGAGGCGCGCGCAGCCGCGGCCGCGTGGCGAGCCGTCGAGCGAGACGTCGGCTCCGAGCTGCGGCAATGCGGCTCCGGTCGCGAACTGGCCGGGATAGGACACCCGGAAGACGTGGACATCGCAGCCGAGGTCGATTCGAGTTCGAGCGTTCCGATTCTGCGCGACGGCGTATTCGTCGACGCGACTCGGGCATGAGTCGACCGGCGCTCGAAAACGACCCACGATGCCGACCCGACACGGCCGGTTGTGTCCGATATTTGGATCGGAACCCCGAATCACGGATCATACGGTGGTGAGTACGGAACGAGTCGCCCCGAAGACCACCGTCGTTGTACCGACGTACAACGAACGTGAGAACCTCCCCAAGCTCGTCGAGCTGCTGGCGGGGTTGCAGGTGGAGGGGCTCGGTGTGTTGGTCGTCGACGACAATTCGCCCGACGGCACCGGCGACGTCGCCGACAAGTTGGCCATCGACGGCCCCATCGAGGTCAGCGTTCTGCACCGCACGGAGAAGAACGGGCTCGGACGCGCATACGTCGCAGGCATGACGAGGGCTCTCGACGAGGGTGCAGACATCGTCATTCAGATGGACGCCGATCTGTCGCACCCCACCGAGGTGATCCCGGCGATGATCGACAAACTGAACACCACCGACGCGGCCGTGGTCCTCGGATCGCGATACGTACCGGGCGGAGCAGTAGCCGCCGATTGGCCCTGGCACCGCAAGGCCCTGTCCGCATGGGCGAACTTCTACGTCAACACGATCCTGCGCCTCGGCGTCAAGGATGCGACAGCGGGATTCAAGGCGTGGCACGCGCGCACCCTGCGCACCATCGATGTTGCCTCGGTCGAGAGCAACGGGTACGCATTCCAGGTCGAGATGAACTACCGAACCGTCAAGCACGGCCTCACTCTCGCCGAAGTGCCGATCACCTTCGAGGAGCGCAGCGAGGGCGAATCCAAGATGAGCCTGTCGGTTCAGCTCGAGTCGGCATTGGTGCCCTGGAAACTGTTGCTGCGCAAGAAGAAGCTCTGACCGAAGCGTCACGGCGTGAAGCGTCGGAATCCGCCTTCGGCACCGATGACCTGACCGGTGATCGAGCCCGAATCCGGCGAGAGCAGCATCGCCACGACCGCCGCGGCCTCGTCCGGAGAGTTCCACCGACCCCGCGGCATGTGGCGCAAGACGAACGCGTCCAGATCGGCACTCGCCCAACCGGTATCGGTCGGACCAGGATTGATCGTATTGACGGTGATACCCCGTTCGATCAGCGAATCGGCCAAGGTCGGTGTGATCGCGGCGATCGCGCCCTTGGTCACCGCGTAGGGAATCTCGGTCGGCATCGGCCCCTCCCCCTGCCCGGACGTGAACAGCACGACGCGTCCGCCGTCGCGGTGATCGACGTACCGTTGCGCAAATTCCTGCACCAGAAGTAACGACGCACGCACGTTCACCGCCCACGTCAGGTCGAGGTTCTCTGCCGTCAGGGACCCCAGGTCGCCCAGCTGTGACCGGGCATGGTTGATCACCAACGAGTCGACGGCACCGAACCTGGATTCGGCAGCATCGAACAGGGCGGCAGGTGCTTCGGGATCGGAGAGATCGACGTCGAGATGCCCGAGTCTGCCTGGCGCGGTGGACAACTCGGCGAGCACCTGCACCGCCCCCGGTGTCCCTGCTCCCCACGGCTCGCTCACGTCGTAGGCATCGCAGGATTGCGCGAAGACGCGGGAGCGCTCATCCTGCAGCAACCTACGGGTGATGGCGTAGCCGATACCAAGGCGTCGACCCACACCGGTGACGAGGACGGTACGCCCATCGCTGTTCATGCTGCATTGTCGACCGTAGCGGCATACACGTCAACGCCGAGAGCACGGTTGGTACCGTCGCACCGGAGAATCCACAGTCCACCGCCCTGCGACTGTGGACCTCCGTGCACGGAAACAGCGACGTGATCGCCGACGCTACCGAACCAGAGACTTGACCGACGCCGGTAGCTGGCGAACGTTTTTGTAGGGGCCGACCACCGCGGCACCGAAAGGACGGTCGAGCAACACGGCAGCGACCTCGCGTACCTCGTCGTTGCCGACACTGTCGATCCGCGCCAACGTATCGGTGATGTCGCGGTGATTGCCGTAGTTCAGTTCGCTACGACCGATCCGGTTCATCCGAGAGCCCGAATCTTCGAGTCCCAGAACCAATCCGCCGCGCAACGAACCCTTGGCCCGCGCACACTCCGCGTCGGTGATGCCCTCGGAGGCGACCTTGGCGAGCACTTCCCTGATCACCGTGGTCACTTCGCCCAGGTTCTCCGGCTGACAACCCGCGTAGACGGAGAACGCACCGCTGTCGGCAAACGTGTCCACCGAGGAGTACACCGAGTACGCCAGTCCGCGCTCTTCCCTGATCTCCTGGAACAGACGAGAACTGAGCCCGCCGCCCACTGCCGAGTTCAGCACGGACAACGCCCAGCGATGCCCTTCGTGTCGACCGAACGCACGTACGCCGAGGCACAGGTGCGCTTGCTCGCTGTCACGAGTGGTCAGGCTCAATGTGGGGGCGTTACGCAATCGCGCTGTGCCGCTTCGCCTTTCGGCCGGTCGCAGGCCCTTTTCCAGATGGCCCGCGAAAGCGCGACGCACCAACGACACAATCTGCTTGTGATCGACGTTGCCCGCGACAGCAACGACCATGCGCTGCGGCGTGTAGCGGCGAACGTGGAACGAGTGCAATTGCGCACGGGTCATCGACTCGATGGATTCGACGGAGCCGATGATCGGGCGCCCGATCGGATGATCACCGAACATGGCTTCCAGGAAGGCATCTCCCAGCAAATCCTCGGGATCGTCGTCGCGCATGGAGATCTCTTCGAGGACCACCTGACGCTCGACGTCGACATCTGCCGATCGGCAGCGGCCGCGAAGCACCACATCGCTGACGAGATCGATGGCGAGCGCCGCGTCCTCGTCGAGCACGTGCGCGTAGAAGCACGTGCTCTCCTTCGAGGTGAACGCGTTCAGCTCTCCCCCGACACCGTCCATCACCTGGGCGATCTCGAGCGCACTGCGCGTGGGCGTCGATTTGAACAGCAGATGTTCGAGGAAGTGTGCTGCACCGGCAACACTGGGTTGCTCGTCGCGCGAGCCGACTCCGACCCACACACCGACCGAGGCCGAGCGAACGCCTGGCACGAACTCGGTGACGACCCGAAGACCGCCGGGCAGAGTGGTGCGTTGCACGCCCGTGTCGATGCCGGTGCTCTCTGGAACGGCCGAACGGTACGTCCCGAGGGGACGTACCGTTCGACTCGGTTGCTTCTTACTCAGCGCTGACCTCGGCGGGTGCCTCGGGAGCGTCGGCGGGAGCAGCAGCGTTGTCGTCTTCGACGGGAACGAGGCTGATCTTGCCGCGGTTGTCGATATCGGCGATCTCGACGCGCAACTTGGATCCGACGCTCACGACGTCCTCGACCTTGTTGATGCGCTTGCCGTTACCGAGCTTGGAGATGTGCACCAGTCCGTCGCGGCCCGGGAGCAGCGAGACGAATGCACCGAAAGCCGTTGTCTTGACGACGGTTCCGAGGAATCGCTCGCCGACCTTCGGCAGCTGCGGGTTGGCGATGGCGTTGATCATGTCGATCGCGGCCTGTGCGGACGGGCCGTCCGCTGCACCGACGTAGACAGTGCCGTCATCTTCGATCGAGATGTTGGCACCGGTCTGCTCGGTGATGGAGTTGATCATCTTGCCCTTGGGCCCGATGACCTCACCGATCTTGTCGACCGGCACCTTGATCGCGGTGACGCGAGGTGCGTACGGGCTCATCTCGTCCGGGGTGTCGATGGCCTCGGCCATGACCTCGAGGATCGTCGTGCGCGCATCCTTGGCCTGCGACAGCGCGCCGGCGAGCACCTTGGAGGGGATGCCGTCGAGCTTGGTGTCGAGCTGCAGTGCGGTGACGAAGTCCTTGGTTCCGGCGACCTTGAAGTCCATGTCGCCGAAGGCGTCCTCAGCACCGAGGATGTCGGTGAGGGCGACGTAGCGGGTCTCACCGTCGACCTCGTCGGACACGAGGCCCATTGCGATTCCGGCGACCGGGGCACGCAGTGGCACACCGGCATTGAGCAGCGACAGCGTCGATGCACACACCGAGCCCATCGAGGTCGAGCCGTTGGAGCTCAGTGCCTCGGAGACCTGGCGGATGGCGTACGGGAACTCTGCCTGGCTGGGCAGAACCGGCAGCAGAGCGCGCTCGGCGAGTGCGCCGTGGCCGATCTCGCGACGCTTCGGCGAACCGACGCGGCCGGTCTCTCCGGTGGAGTAGGGCGGGAAGTTGTAGTGGTGCATGTAGCGCTTGGACGTCTCGGGCCCGAGCGAGTCGACCTGCTGCGCCATCTTGACCATGTCGAGGGTGGTGACGCCCAGGATCTGGGTCTCGCCGCGCTCGAACAGGGCGGATCCGTGGGTACGCGGGATGATCGCGACCTCGGCGGACAGCGACCGGATGTCTGTGATGCCGCGGCCGTCGATGCGGAAGTGATCGGTGAGGATGCGCTGGCGAACCGACTTCTTGGTCAGTGCGCGGAATGCGGCACCGATCTCCTTCTCGCGGCCGGCGAAGCTGTCTCCGACCGAGGTGAGGACCTGAGCCTTGACCTCGTCGAGCTTGCTCTCACGCTCGGCCTTGCCTGCGATGGTCAGTGCCTCGTTGAGCGGGATCTTCGCGGCGTTCTCGACGGCCTCGAAGACGTCCGACTGGTACGCCGGGAAAACCGGGTAGTCGCCGGTGGGCTTTGCTGCCTTGGACGCGAGCTCCTGCTGTGCGGTGCACAGGGCTGCGATGAAGGGCTTCGATGCCTCGAGTCCCTCGGCGACGACCGCTTCGTTGGGGGCGGTAGCGCCACCCTCGATGAGCTCGATGACGTTCTCGGTGGCTTCGGCTTCGACCATCATGATCGCGACGTCTGCGTCGGCACCGGAGCCGGAGACGATGCGGCCGGCGACGACCATGTTGAACACGGCCTTCTCGAGCTGCTCGTTGGTCGGGAACGCGACCCACTGCTTGTCGATCAGTGCGACGCGAACGCCGCCGATCGGACCGGAGAACGGCAGTCCGGCGATCTGCGTCGAGGCCGATGCCGCGTTGATCGCGACGACGTCGTACAGATCGGCCGGGTTGAGGCTCATGACCGTGATGACGACCTGGATCTCGTTGCGCAGTCCGTCGACGAACGTCGGACGCAGCGGCCGGTCGATCAGGCGGCAGGTGAGGATGGCGTCGGTGGACGGACGGCCCTCGCGGCGGAAGAACGATCCGGGGATACGGCCCGCGGCGTACATGCGCTCTTCGACGTCGACCGTCAGCGGGAAGAAATCGAAGCCCTCACGGGGGTGCTTGCCGGCGGTCGTTGCCGACAGCAGCATGGTGTCCTCGTCGAGGTACGCAGCGACTGCGCCTGCGGCCTGCTGTGCGAGGCGGCCGGTCTCGAAGCGGATGGTCCGCTTGCCGAACGTGCCGTTGTCGATGATCGCAGTTGCTTCGTAGACGCCTTCTTCGACGTCCAAAGTTGTGGTTTCCGACATGTGTTCTGTTCTCGTCCTCTCGTCTTTGCCGTGCCCGCGTGGACACACCACCAGCCCTCCTGGCTGTGGCGGCATACCTGTGCCGTCCATCTCCGAGCTTCTCTCGGGACGCGGCTGCGCGGAGGCGGCCATCGATCGAAGCCCACCGGATCTCGTATCCGAAAGGCCACTACCGAAGACCGTCACCACGGCGTGACAGGCATACACGGCGGTGTGCGAATGCTGCGCATCCGCTTTCTCGTGCTGGCGTAGCTGTTCTTGCGGTACAAACACAGATAGCCAACGAGGAACAGTCTAAGCACTGCCTCGTTGGCTACTGCACTATTGCTGCGAGTCGGGTGCGCACCGGCGCGTCGAACCGTGCATCGGTGACATCCTCGCGTCGTTATGAATTATCGACGCAGACCCAGACGCTCGATGAGCGAGCGGTAGCGGGTGACGTCGACCTTCGCGATGTACTTGAGCAGACGACGACGACGTCCGACCAGCAGCAGCAGGCCGCGGCGGGAGTGGTGGTCGTGCTTGTGCGTCTTGAGGTGCTCGGTCAAGTCGACGATGCGCTTGGTGAGCATTGCAACCTGCGCCTCGGGTGAGCCCGTGTCGGTGGGGTGCAAGCCGTACTCGCCGAGAACGGCCTTCTTCTGTTCGGTGGTCAATGCCACTGGTACTACTCCTGATCAATGACGTCCGCGTGAAAGGAAGCTACGCGCCCGGTGTCGAGACAACGGGATCGAAGCCGGTACAGCCGCCGCGGACCGCAGCGAGCACCGAGGGGTCAGCCTATCAGGCCGTGCTGGCCGCCAGGATCGTCCGGGCCCGCTCGGCGTCGCGGCCCATTTCCTCCACGAGGGCTTCCATCGAGTCGAACTTCTCCATGCCGCGCAGTCGGTCGACGAAGTCGACTGCCACGTGCTGGCCGTACAGGTCGGCCTCACCGTCGAGGACGAATGCCTCGACGGTCCTGGTACGACCCGAGAACGTGGGATTGGTGCCCACCGACACGGCAGCCGGATGCCGCTCCCCCGGAGTGACCGTCCCCATGATCGGACCCGGCCCGAGCACTGTGAACCATGCCGCGTACACACCGTCGGCGGGAATGGCCGAGTACATGGGTGGTGCGACATTGGCTGTGGGATAACCCATTTGGCGACCTCGGCCGTCTCCGTGCACGACGACTCCTTCGACGCGATGCGGTCGCCCGAGCGCGGCGGTGGCTGCAGCGACGTCACCGGCGTCCACGCACGATCTGATGTACGTCGAGGAGAACGTCACGGCGTGCTCGGCGAGCAGGTTGACTCCGTCGACTGCGAAACCGGACCGTTCGCCGATCTTGCGCAGCATGGGCACGGTGCCGAGCGCCTTCTTCCCGTAGGTGAAGTTCTCGCCGACGACGACCTCGGCAACGTGCAGACGTTCGATCAGGATCTCGTGCACGTATCGCTCGGGAGTGAGCTTCATCAACTCCGGCGTGAACGGCATGACGCAGAAGACGTCGATACCCAATTCCTCTGCGAGTTCGGCTCGTCTCGTCAGGGTCGTCAACTGAGCAGGATGGCTTCCCGGTCGCACGACCTCCATCGGATGGGGATCGAACGTCATGAGCACGCTGGGAACGCCGCGCTTCTTCGCAGCGGCCACCGCTCGCCCGATCAGTTGTGCGTGTCCGCGATGAACGCCGTCGAAGACGCCGATCGTGAGCACGCACCGACCCCAGTCGGCAGGTACATCGTCGAGACCTCGCCATCTCTGCACACCGCGAAGCCTACGGCCCGACGGCCGCTCGGTCACTCTCGGACAGGCGTGTCGCGCGCGGCACGTATGGACAAATAGGTATCCCCACGGTAAATATTTCGGTGTGCCTAACTTTTTTCTTCGCCGGTGTGGATCGCGCCGTGGGCGGATTCTCGCGAGCTGGGCCGTGGTGGGACTACTGGTGGCAGCCTCGAGCGGCTGCGCCCGTGCCGTCGGGGACGACGATCCGGCGATGCTCGACGACGGCAGACCCCTGGTTCTGACGACCTTCACCGTCCTCGCCGACATGGCCGCCAATGTCGCCGGCGATCACCTCCGAGTGGAATCGATCACAAAAGCCGGAGCCGAGATCCACGGCTACGAGCCGACCCCAGGAGACCTACGCACCGCAGAGCAGGCGGAGCTGATCCTGGACAACGGGCTCGGGCTGGAGGCCTGGTTCGAGAAATTCGTCGAGCGCATCCCCGCACCCCACGCCGTGGTGAGTGCGAACGTGGACCCGATCTACATTCGCGACGACGCCTACGCGGGCAAAGCGAACCCTCACGCATGGATGTCGCCCGTCGTGGCCGAGACGTACGTCGAGAACATCGCCGACGCGTTCGTCGCGCTCGATCCCGCCAACACCGACGACTACCGCGCGAACGCAGCCGCATACGTGGGACAACTACGTGAGGTCGGTGCCGAACTGGCCGCGGATCTCTCCGGGCTGCCGGCTCGCCAGCGCGCGCTCGTCACCTGCGAGGGCGCATTCGGCTATCTGGCCCGCGACTTCGATCTGCAGGAGGCCTACCTGTGGCCGGTCAACGCCGAGCAGGAAGGAACGCCGAAGCAGGTGGTACGCACCATCGACTTCGTTCGCGACAACGACGTACCCGCCGTGTTCTGCGAGTCGACGGTCTCGGACAAGGCGCAGCTGCAGGTCGCCGAGGACACCGGCGCGCGCTTCGGCGGACAGCTCTACGTCGATTCTCTGAGCGACGCCACCGGACCGGTCCCCACGTATCTGGATCTACTGCGCTACGACGCACGGTTGATCGCCGACGCACTGGTAGGAGCACGATGACCCAGCACACTGGTGACCCTCACTACAAGGCCCCGCACGAAAAGGGTGCGGCGCTGACGGTGGACGCCGTCAGCGTTCGATACCGCGACGTCGTAGCCCTCACCGATGCCAGCCTGACCCTCGCACCCGGCCGGGTGTGCGGGTTGGTCGGAATGAACGGATCGGGCAAGTCGACGCTGTTCAAAGCCGTCATGGGAGTGGTCAAGCCCAACTCCGGCTCGATCACCGTGTTCGGCGGAGACCCGGCGCAGGCACGCAAGGCCGGCACGGTCAGCTACGTGCCCCAGGCGGAATCCGTCGACTGGACGTTCCCGATCAGCGTGCGCGACGTGGTGATGATGGGCCGATACGGGAAACAGAACTTTCTCCGCACTCCCCGAGCCGCCGATCGACTGGCCGTCGACGAGGCTCTGCAGCGCGTCGACCTCGCCGAACTGGCGAACCGACAGATCGGCCAGCTCTCCGGCGGTCAACGCAAGCGTGCGTTCGTCGCCCGCGCCATCGCCCAGGAGGCATCGCTGCTGTTGCTCGACGAGCCCTTCGCCGGTGTGGACAAGAAAACCGAGGCCACCATCACCAGGCTTCTCCGCGAACTCGCAGCACAGGGTGCGTCGGTTCTGGTGTCCACACACGATCTTCACGCCCTGCCGGAACTGTGCGACGAAGCGATCCTGCTGCAGCAGCGCGTGCTGATGCACGGCAGTCCGATCGACGTACTGCGCCCGGAGAACCTGGCGCTGGCCTTCGGCATCGACCCGTCGAAGGTCGACGAGTTGGGTGCGGGCACTCGAACTCCGTCCACCCGAACCACGGAAGCGAGCTGAACCGTGTATCTGATCGATTTTCTCGTGGACCCACTCGAATACACCTTCATGCAGCGGGCCCTTCTGGTCACCGTCACCGCCTCGATAGTGTGCGCGGTACTGAGCTGCTGGCTCGTCCTCATCGGGTGGTCGCTGATGGGCGACGCGGTCTCGCACGCAGTTCTTCCCGGCGTCGCGCTGTCGTACCTGTTCGGGGCACCGTTCGCGATCGGAGCGCTGCTGTTCGCGCTCATCGCGGTCGGTGCCATCGGAGTGGTCCGCAACACCACCATCGTCAAGGAGGACGCCGCTATCGGCGTCGTCTTCACCACCTTGTTCGCGCTCGGCGTCGTCCTGATCTCCAAGTTTCCGAGTCAGATAGACCTCAACCACATCCTGTTCGGCAATCTGCTGGGAGTCTCGCAGGCAGACATGGTCCAAGTGTTCGTCCTCGGCGGTATCGCGCTGGTCGTCATGATCGTCAAGCGTCGCGACTTCACTCTCTTCGCCTTCGACCGCACCCAGGCCCGCGCCGTGGGCATCAACCCGACGGTGATCTCGGCCGTCATGCTGACCCTGCTCGCCCTGACGACCGTGGTCGCGCTCCAGGCCGTCGGCGTCATCCTCGTGGTGGCGATGCTGATCACTCCCGGTGCGTCCGCCTATCTGCTCACGCACAGCTTCGGCCGCATGCTCGTGCTGGCACCGCTCATTTCGGTGGGTTGCGCGCTGGTGGGGATCTACGCCAGCTTCTACCTCGACGTGTCCTCCGGCGGCAGCGTCGTGCTCACCCAGGGACTGGTCTTCGTCCTTGCCTACCTCTTCAGCCCCTCACAGGGCATCGTCGTCCGCGCTCTGCGACAACGCGGACAGGTGCCGGTGGCTCCGGCCGGGTGAGATGTCTTTTTCCATTGGATTGCCTAAGCTCGGCGACGTGGCGCTACGAAAAGACGATCCCGCACCGGCCGACGAGGGCGTCCAGCTGTCCGCGGTTGCGCAGGACTATCTCAAGGTCATCTGGACGGCCAGTGAGTGGAGCGAGGACTCGGTCAGCACCAAGATGCTCTCCGAGCGCATCGGTGTTTCCGCCTCGACGGTGTCCGAGGCGATTCGCAAGCTCGCAGACCAAGGCATGGTCGACCACGCCCGCTACGGAGCCATCTCACTGACCGAGAAGGGTCGTCTCGCTGCCATCGGTATGGTGCGTCGGCATCGACTGATCGAGACCTATCTGGTCCGAGAGCTGGGTTACGGCTGGGACGAAGTGCACGACGAGGCGGAGATCCTCGAACATGCCGTCTCGGATCTGATGATGGATCGAATCGACGCCAAACTGGGCCACCCCGAACGCGATCCGCACGGCGACCCGATTCCGTCCGTCGACGGTGCGATCGAGGCCCCGTCCGCGACCCGCCTGAGCGACTACCTCGACGGACAGTCCGGCCGAGTCGCCAGAATTTCCGACTCCGACCCGGCGATGCTCCGCTACTTCGACTCCGTCGGCATCACGCTGGACCTGCCGATCACGGTGGTCGAACGACGCGACTACGCCGGCACCGTCGCCATCGAGCTGGCCCGCACCGACGCCACTGATTCCATCGATCTCGGCCACCGCGCCGCAGAGGCGATCTGGATGGTTCCGGCGACCTGATCGCCGGGCCGGTGCCGCATCCGTGCCGAATGTTTCAGTGCCCGCGCAAGGTCGCAGGCCGCACGACCATGACCGAACTGGCGCGCTTGCCCTTCTCCTGGAGCAGAGCGATGGTGTGCCCGGTGGGATCGACCGCCGCGTACACCCCGTCGATTCCGATCGGATCCAGCCACCGTCCCTGGCTCAACGATTCCGCCTCACTCGCGTCGATCTGCCGGTGCGGGAACGCCGTTCGGGCCGCCTGATCGATGTCCAGGCTCACGGCCGGGTCCTCTGCCAGTTCTTCGAGTGTCCGTGCGTGGTCGAGGGTGAAGGGTCCGACGCGGGTGCGGCGCAGCACGGTCAGGTGGCCGCCGACGCCGAGCGCCGCGCCGAGGTCGCGCGCCAGGGCCCGAACGTACGTCCCCGACGTGCAGTCGACCTCGACATCGAGGTCGACGAACGCCGATTCGCCCTCCGCCACGTCGCGCCTGGTCGTCACGTCGAATCGGGTGACGCTGACCTTGCGCGGGGCGAGTGTGAATTCCTCACCTGCGCGGGACAGTTTGTGGGCGCGTTGCCCGTCGACCTTGATGGCGCTGACACTGGCAGGAACCTGCTCGATGTCACCGGTCAGGGCGGCAATCGCGGTCGAGATCTCGGTGTCGGAGACATGCGCGGCCGAAACATGGGCCAGGACGTCGCCCTCGGCGTCGTCGGTCGTCGTGCTCCGGCCGAGCCGGATGGTGGCGGTGTACGACTTGGTGGTCAGCGAGAGCAGTCCCAGCATCTTGGTCGCACGCTCCACGCCGAGCACGAGCACGCCGGTCGCCATGGGGTCCAGGGTCCCCGCATGGCCGACTTTTCTGGTGCGCAACAGTTTTCGGCACGACGCCACCACATCGTGGCTCGTCACTCCCGGCCCCTTGTCGACCACCAGCAGGCCGGCACCGACGAGACCGGACGAAATCTTTTCGCGAGCACTCACGAGAGAGCATTGTGCCAGGCTCGCGGAGCAGGTCGTCACATCACCGAGATCGCGGTCATCACCAGACCGCCCGCCACCATCCATCGACCGTCGAAGGCCCGCAGCGGCGGACCGGACATCGTGTCTCCTGGCACCAGCAGCTCGGACCGGAACGTTCCCGAAATGTCGTCACCGGAGCCGGTGCGCTCGAAGGTGATGTGTGCGTCCTCGAAGCCGAGCCAGCGTCCGGTCAACGGCTCCCAGGCCTTGTACGTCGCTTCCTTGGCGCAGAACAACACTCGATCCCAGTGCACGTCCTCGCGGCCCGCGGTCGCGAGCCACTCCCGTTCGGCCTCGAGACTCACTGCCTCGAGCACTCCATCGGGCAGGGGTCCGTGCGGCTCGGCGTCGATTCCCACCGAACGCACCTGCATCGAGTAGGCCAACACCGCACCGCGATAACCGTCGCAGTGCGTCAACGATCCGACCACACCCTTCGGCCACTGCGGGGCGCCGGACTTGCCACGCATGATCGGCGCAGGCTCGACACCCAGCTTCTCCATCGCCACCCGCGCACAGTGTCGAGCCGAGGTGAACTCACGCTTGCGCTTGTCCACCGCCTTGGCCACCAGCGGGGCCTCGAGCGGATGCGGCGTCAAACCCGGTGGGTCCGCGAACAATTCGGCCGAGACGACGCCGTTGGGAAGTATCGATTCGATCACTTGCCTGCCCTCATCTTCTCTACCTCTGCCTCCATCTCGGGCGTCACCGTGAAGTGCCCGCCCCACTTGTTCAACGCGCCCGGCGGATACTCGGGGACCGGAAGAATCTGTCGCAGAACGTTCTTCGGTAGGCCGCGCCGCTGCCATTCGCGCGGATAGCCCACCGACACCTCCTCGAAGCGAACGCCGTCGTAATAGGTGGTCCGCGGAATGTGCAGGTGCCCGTACACCGAGCAGATCGCGTTGTACCGCGTGTGCCAATCCGCCGTCAGTGTGGACCCACACCACAGCGCGAACTCCGGGTAGAACAGCACCTCGGTCGGCTGCCGAACCATCGGGAAATGGTTGATCAACACGGTCGGAACGGAGGTGTCGAGCGCATCGAGACGCTCCCGGGTGGCGTCGATCCGCGCATGGCACCAGGCATCGCGCGTCGCGTACGGCTGCGAGGACAGCAGGAATTCGTCGGTGGCGACGACGTTCTTCTCACGTGCGATCGCCAGTCCGTGTTCCTTGTCTCTCGCTCCCTGCGGCAGGAACGTGTAGTCGTAGAGCAGGAACATCGGCACGATCGTCGCCGGGCCACCCTCACCCTCCCACCGCAGATAAGGGTCCTCCGGGGTGACGACGTCGATCTCGCGGCACAGGTTGACCAGGTACTCGTATCGAGCCGCCCCGTGGATCTGGACGGGATCTTTCACCGTCGTCCACAGCTCGTGGTTTCCGGGAACCCAGATGACTTTCGCGAAACGGCTACGGAGCAGTTCGAGCGCCCACTTGATGTCGTCGGTCTTCTCCGACACGTCACCGGCGACGATCAGCCAGTCCTCGGGCGATTCGGGAAAGATGTCCTCGGTCACGGGCCGGTTGCCCCGATGTCCGACGTGAATGTCGCTCACTGCCCACAGCTTCGCTGCCACTGAAAATTCCTTCCGATGCGCTCGGCCGCCGGCGTCGAATCGCCAGAACCGTCCGAGAACGTACCAACGCCCAATACTCCCCGCAGATTCCGCGGCGTATCCGGGCGGGGTGAGGCGGCAACTCGGTCGACGGTGGGGCGGGAGTACGCGCAGAAAACGAAATCGAGGCCGTTCACCCGCAGATTCGGGTATATGGTGCCTTTCATGACTTGTTTGCGGATGTCTGCTGTGGTGGCATCACGATGACGGTGCCCCCGATCCGCGTCCGAGACGCCGCGGCGCTACTCGGTGTCAGTGACGACACCGTCCGCAGATGGATCGACAGCGGAGCGCTCCCCTCGCTCGAGGACGAGAACGGACGCAAGGTCATCGCCGGCCGGGACCTGGCCGACTACGCGCGCGAACATGCTGTCCCTCCGCCGGAGATCGCGTCGGGCGGAAGCTCTGCACGCAACCGACTCGTGGGGTTGGTCACCGAGGTCGTCTCGGATGCGGTGATGAGCGAGGTGAGCATGCAGTGCGGGCCGTTCACGATCGTGTCCCTGATGAGCACCCGCTCGGTTCGCGAACTGGGGCTGGAGCCCGGCAAGGTCACCGTCGCTGTGGTCAAGGCCACGACCGTCATCGTCGAGACACCGTAGGACACAGGAGATGTTCGTGAAGACACTGCGACCGGTATCCGCGCTCGTCATCGCAGCCACCCTCGTGCTCGTCGGGTGCAGCTCGAAGTCCGATTCGACCGCGCCCGATGGACCCTCGGACGGCAGCGCGGTCCGAGGCGAGATCACGGTCTTCGCCGCAGCATCGCTTCGTGCGACGTTCACCGAGCTCGGTGATCGATTCGAGGCCGAACACCCCGGCACCTCGGTGGAGTTCAGCTTCGCGGGCTCATCCGATCTGGCCGCGCAGCTGATCTCCGGCGCCCCTGCCGACGTCTTCGCCTCCGCGGATACGAAGAACATGACCGAGACGGTCGACGAGGGCCTGGTTGCGGATGACCCCGTCGACTTCGCGTCCAACACGCTGACCATCGTGACCGCCCCCGGAAACCCGGACGGCATCGCATCGTTCGCCGATCTGGCAAACCCCGACGTTCTCACGGTGATCTGCGCGCCCCAGGTGCCGTGCGGCGCGGCGACGGCCTCGGTCGAGGCCGCTACCGGCACGCAGATCCCGGCCGTGAGCGAGGAATCCTCGGTCACCGACGTGTTGGGCAAGGTGACCTCGGGGCAGGCCGATGCCGGACTGGTCTACGTGACCGACGCTGCCGGGGCAGGAGAGGCCGTGACCGCGGTGCCCTTCGAGGAGTCGAGCGAGGCCGTCAACACCTACCCGATCGCGACACTGAGCGGGTCCGACAACGAGGGCACCGCTCGCGCATTCACCGAGTTCGTCACCGGACCCGTCGGGCAGGACGTACTCGGTCGAGCCGGCTTCGCAGCTCCGTGACCGTGCGAGTCGCACACGACGGGCGGTCGACCGTCGGTGTGCCGGTGTGGATTTTCGTTCCGGCGGCCATCGGTGCACTCCTCGTGGTGGCACCGCTGGCCGCGATGTTCACCCGAATCGACTGGTCCAATTTTCTCGGACTCATCACCTCCGAATCCGCTGTCGCGGCGTTGATCCTGAGCCTGAAGACGGCGACGGCCAGCACCGCAGTGTGCGTGGTTCTGGGCGTGCCGATGGCAATCGTGCTCTCGCGCAGCTCGATTCGCGGGCTCTCGATCCTTCGCTCTCTCGTCGTACTGCCCTTGGTTCTGCCCCCGGTGGTCGGGGGCATCGCGCTGCTCTACACCTTCGGGCGACAAGGCCTGTTGGGCGAGCACCTCGACGCCTTCGGGATTCGAATAGCGTTCACCACCTCGGCCGTGGTGCTGGCACAGGTGTTCGTGTCGCTGCCTTTCCTGGTCGTCAGCGTCGAGGGCGCACTGCGTACGGCCGGCGACCGGTACGACGTGGTGGCCGCGACTCTGGGGGCCACACCCACGACCGTCCTACGGCGCGTCACCGTTCCGCTGATACTTCCCGGACTGATATCGGGAACCGTCCTCGCCTTCGCGCGCGCGCTCGGAGAATTCGGAGCGACCTTGACCTTCGCCGGATCCCTCGAAGGCGTGACCAGGACACTGCCGCTGGAAATCTATCTGCAGCGCGAGAGCGACCCCGATGCCGCGGTGGCGCTGTCGCTGGTGCTGATTCTCGTGGCGGCACTCGTCGTCGTGACCGCACGCGGCACTCGGTCGTCGGGAACGCTGTGAACTCACTGCACCTGCGGGCCACACTCGGCGTCCGCGGCATCGATCTCGAGCTGGACGTCCCCGACGGCGAGACGGTCGCCATCCTCGGACCGAACGGGGCAGGCAAATCGACACTGCTGCAGCTCGTCTCGGGCGTGGTGGCACCCGACGAAGGAATCGTCCGACTCGGCGAGGACGTGCTGACCGATACCGTCTCGAACACCGTCGTGCCGATTCACGCCCGAGGCGTCGCGACCCTCTCTCAGGAAGCTCTGCTGTTTCCTCACATGGACGCTCGCACGAACGTGGCCTTCGCACCGCGTAGCGCCGGCGCGAACCGCGTCGCCGCGCGTGCCGTCGCCGATACCTGGCTCGACGCGGTCGGAGCCTCCCACCTGGCCGATCGCCGCCCCGGCCAGCTGTCCGGCGGTCAGGCTCAACGAATAGCCATCGCGCGCGCTCTTGCGGCCGACCCGCGCCTGCTGCTGCTCGACGAACCCCTCGCGGCGCTGGATGTGGACACGGCACCGAGCATTCGACGAGTACTGCGCACGGTGCTGCGCGAGAGCGGTCGCACGGCCTTGATCGTCACCCACGATCTGCTCGACGTCGTCGCGCTCGCCGATTCCGTCGCGGTCGTCGACGTCGGACGCGTCGTCGAGCGAGGCTCGGTCACCGAGGTCCTGACCGCACCTCGCAGCGAATTCGGTGCCCGCATCGCGGGGGTGAACCTGCTCTCGGGACGGGCTGTCGACGCCGACGACTCGACGTCCCTGACCACGAACTGGGGACTGACGGTCCACGGCTCCGGGCGGTACACCACCGGAACCGCACTGGTGGCGGTGTTCTCCCCCGCCGCCGTCTCGGTACACCCGACGGCCCCGCACGCCAGCCCGAGAAACGTGTTCGAGGTGGTGATCGAGGAGATGGAGGTGCAGGGCTCCGGCATTCGTGTTCGGTCTCGCCCGCAACCCGACGGGTCTCCGGGCATGGCTGCAGACATCACCCCTGCCGCGGTGTCGGATCTCGGGCTCGAGCCCGGCGGCACCGTCTTCTTCGTCGTCAAGAGCCGTGAGGTGGCATTGCACCCCGCGTTGCCGTCGCAACCCTGACGGCTATCGGCGGAGTTGGCGATCGCTGCCGATCACCAGCCACTTTCCGGACAGTACTCGGCCCGCGACTGCAAGCATCCGCAGTGCGACGAAGACGCCGAGCCCTGTCCAGATCCCTACCAGTCCCCAGTCGAACACCAGAGCCGACCAGATGAACGGCAGAAAGCCCACGACGGCGCAGGCCATGGTCGCGTTTCTCAGAAATGCAGCGTCGCCGCTGCCGAGCAGCACACCGTCCAACGCGAACACCACGCCGGCAATGGGGATGATCGCGACGAAGATCCACCAGATCGCATGCATCTCGTCGATGACCGATGCGTCGGTGGTGAACAGATCCGGCACGAACGAACGCCCGACGGCGAACACGCCGGCGAGAACGACCGCGAACACCGTCGACCATGCCGTCAATCGCCACGCCAGGGCGCGCGCATCGTCGATCCTGCTCGCACCCAGGGCGGCTCCGACCAGGGTCTGAGCGGCGATTGCCAGTGAATCGAGCATCAACGACACCAAGTTCCACATGTGCAGAACCACCTGGTTTGCGGCGACCGAGGCGGCACCGAACCTCGACGCGACCGCAGCGGCGGACAGAAAACAGGCCTGGAACGCCAGACTGCGCACGATCAGGTCGCGGCCCAGCACCAGTTGTGCGCGCATCACCGACCAATGCGGGCGCAATTCGGTGCTCGCCCGCACGACTGCGCCGACGAACAGCGCACCGGCGACGCCCTGGCCGATCACGTTCGCCACGGCCGATCCCACCAGCCCGAGCCGTGGGAATCCCAGCAACCCGTGGACCAGGAGGGGGCACAACACCGCTGATACACCGAAGCCGAACACGACGAAACGCAGTGGCGTCACCGTGTTCTGAACCCCACGCATCCATCCGTTTCCGGCCAGCGACACCAGGATGAACGGCACACCGAGCAGAGCTACGCGCAGCCACGCGACGGCCTCGGCAGCGATGTCCCCGCCGCCGGTCAGCACCGAGACCAGGGGCTCGGCGGCGAGCTGCATCACCGCGACGATGGCGATACCGATCGCAAAGGCCAACCAGGTTGCCTGCACACCCTCACCGACGGCGTCGCGTTCGCGGCCTGCACCGTGCATGCGAGCCGCTCGCGCGGTCGTGCCGTAGGACAGGAACGTCAGCTGCGTGCTGACCTGGGCCAACACGAGCCCACCGATGGCCAGGCCGGCGAGGGCGAGCGCGCCGAGCCGGCCGACCACGGCGGCGTCGAACAACAGGTACAGGGGCTCGGCTGCGAGGACGCCGAGCGAGGGCAACGACAGACCTAGGATCTTTCGAGCCGTGACCGGGGTGGAACTCACGACGCCGACAGGGCCTCACGCAGCGCATCGATCACGTCGGGCAGGTCGCCGGTCGCGGTGTAGCCGGCTGCATTGCGGTGCCCGCCACCGCCGAGCACGCACGCCACCGCCGACACGTCGACCTCGGTCTTCGAGCGCAGAGAGACCACCCAGACCGACCCGAAGTCCTGTTGCTTGAGCACCGCGGCGACCTCGGCCTCGGAGGTGGTGCGCACGATGTCGATCACGCTCTCGATCTCCTCGGACCGCAGTCCGGCCGAATCCTCGCTCCTGATGACGGCGTACACCAGCCCTCGCCCGTCGGCCGCGTCGGGAAGCAACGATGCCGAACCGAGCACCGACCCGAGCATCGGCAACCAGTCGAACGGGTGAGTGTCGAGCAGCTTGCGGGCGATGTGAGCCCCGTCGATCCCCGTGGCCAACAGTCTCTCCGCCAACAGATGAGAACCCGGGCGAACCCAGCGGAACGAACCGGTGTCGGTGACCAGACCCGCGAACAGCAGGTGGGCCAGATCGGCATCGATCTCGACGCCCCACCGATCGAACAGCCGCGCGATGACGGCGGTGGTGGACTCAGCAGACGCGTGCACCACGTTCAGTGTTCCGAATCGTGTGTTGCTGCGGTGATGATCGATGACGAGGCTGGCCGGCGCCGTATCGAGTCGGTCGCCCAGCGAACCCAGCCGACCCCTGCTTCCGGCGTCGACCGTGACCACCAGGTCGACGGACTCGCTGACCTCGTCTGCGCCGACGAGAAGGTGTCTACCCGGTAATTCGTCCATCGACTCGGGCAGGGACGCCGGTGCTGCGAACGCCACCTGGACGGACGCGCCGCGACGTTCGAGCACCGAACCGAGTGCAAGCCCACTACCGATCGTGTCGGCATCGGGTTGAACGTGACACAGCACGGTCACCGAGGATGCACGTTCGAGCATCTCGATCGCCCGCGCCAGATCCTGGTCGGCCTCCGACACTGCCCCCGAATCGTCGGACATGTCAGTCGGCTTCGGCGGGCTCGACGTCTGCAGGAGTGGAGCCTGCGGAATGACCATCCAGTGCAGGAGTGGAGCCTGCGGAATGACCATCTGTGTCTGCGACTTCGCGTGGAGCTTTGTACGGGTCCGGATCCCCGGCCGGCTTGGCGTTCGCACGCGCGCGGGCCAGTTCTTCGTCGGCCACGCGGGCGCGTTCGAGCAGGTCTTCCATGTGGCGTGCGGTGTCGGGCACCGTGTCGGTCACGAACGTCAACGTCGGCGTGTACCGCACACCCGTTCCGGCTCCGACCTTCGAGCGGAGCACGCCCTTGGCCTTCTCCAGTCCTGCCGCAGCGGCCTGAAGATCGGGCGGCGTATCGAGGTCTTCACCCATCACGGTGTAATACACCGTGGCGTCGTGCAGGTCAGCAGTCACCTTGGTATCGGTGATGGTCACGAATGCCAGCCGTGGATCCTTGATCTCGTGATCGATCGCCGTTGCAACGATGGCGGCGATTCGCTTGGACAACTTTCGAGCCCTGGCCTGATCCACCACGACAATCACACTCCTCTTTCATGGCCGAACGTCGATTCTGTTCCGACGTGGCGGCGGTTGTGCACTTCTCGTCCGCCGAGCAGCGCTCGGCGGACTTCCCGGATCAATCCTCGGGTCCGAAGATTCTCCGGCGTACTGCCAACAGTTCCAGATCGTGGCGTTCGGCGACATGCCGTTCGCACTCGTCCAGTTTGTCGTGCAGTAGGTCGACGTCGGTACCGGCCGCGGCAACCCCCAGCAGGGATCGCCGAATACGTTCTCGCTCACCGGTTTCGGCAGCCGAGACTCCCAGCCGTTGCAGATCACCGAGCACCGGTTCCACCATCGACCGTTTCTCGGCGAGCGAACGCACATCCCCCAACAACACGTCCAACTCCAGAGCACCCAGATACACGCTGACGTCCTTCGATCAGCTTCGACGACAAAGCCGGTGGCGGTACATCTGTCGTACCGCCACCGGCTCGAAAGTCGGAGCGCAGTGTCACTCCCCTGGCTTCACCACCGAGCCGACGCGACCGGGTGCGGAGCCGAAAGGCTCCGCATCCGTTCTAGTCGCGCGGCTTTTCACGGAGCTCGTACGCCTCGATGACATCGCCCACCTTGATGTCGGAGTACGTCACCGTCAAACCACATTCGTAGCCCTCGCGGACCTCCGTCGCGTCGTCCTTCTCGCGACGGAGCGAGGAGATCGTGACGGTTTCCGCGACAACGGCGCTGTCTCGGATGAGTCGCGCCTTGGCGTTGCGACGGATCGTACCGGAGGTGACGAGGCAACCGGCGATGTTTCCGACCTTGGAGGAACGGAACAGCGCGCGGATCTCGGCCTGCCCGAGGGCAACCTCTTCGTACACCGGCTTGAGCATGCCCTTGAGGGCCTTCTCGATCTCGTCGATGGCCTGGTAGATCACCGAGTAGTACCGGATGTCGACGCCTTCACGGTTGGCCAGCTCGGTGGCTTTGCCCTCCGCTCGAACGTTGAAGCCGATGATGATCGCGTTGGATGCCGATGCCAGGTTGACGTTGGTCTCCGTGACGCCACCGACACCGCGGTCGATGACGCGCAGTTCGACCTCGTCGTCGATCTCGATCCCGAGCAGCGCCTCTTCGAGCGCTTCCACGGTTCCCGAGTTGTCACCCTTGAGGATCAAGTTCAGCTGCGAAGTCTCCTTCAGAGCTGCATCGAGATCGTCGAGGCTGATGCGCTTGCGGCTCTTGGCTGCCAGAGCGTTGCGCTTGCGCGCATTTCGACGGTCGGCGATCTGTCGAGCGATTCGGTCCTCGTCGACCACCAGAAGGTTGTCGCCTGCACCGGGCACCGACGTGAAGCCGATGACCTGCACGGGACGAGACGGCATCGCTTCGGTGACGTCCTCGCCGTGCTCGTCGACCATGCGACGAACGCGTCCGTATGCGTCACCGGCGACGATCGAGTCACCGACACGCAAGGTTCCGCGAGCGATGAGCACGGTCGCGACCGGGCCGCGACCACGGTCGAGGTGTGCCTCGATGGCGACACCCTGAGCGTCCATGTCCGGGTTGGCGCGCAGATCGAGCGACGCGTCGGCCGTCAGCAGCACCGCTTCGAGGAGGGCATCGATGTTGGTGCCCTGCTTGGCGGAGATGTCGACGAACATCGTCTCGCCGCCGTATTCCTCGGCGACCAGACCGTATTCGGTGAGCTGCTGCCGGATCTTGTCCGGGTTCGCGCCCTCCTTGTCGATCTTGTTCACCGCGACCACGATCGGCACGTCGGCTGCCTGTGCGTGGTTGATGGCCTCCACCGTCTGCGGCATGACGCCGTCGTCGGCTGCGACCACCAGGATCGCGAGGTCGGTGGCCTTGGCACCACGGGCACGCATGGCCGTGAAGGCCTCGTGACCGGGGGTGTCGATGAACGTCACGAGACGCTCGTTGCCTTCGAGCTCGGTCAGCACCTGGTACGCACCGATGTGCTGCGTGATTCCGCCGGCCTCGCCTTCGCGCACCGTGGTGTTGCGAATCGAGTCCAACAGTCGTGTCTTACCGTGATCGACGTGGCCCATGACTGTGACCACCGGGGGACGCTGCTCCAGATCGTCCTCGCCGCCGGCATCCTCGCCGTAGGTGAGATCGAACGAGTCCAGCAGCTCACGATCTTCGTCCTCGGGACTGACGACCTGAACGACGTAGTTCATCTCGCCGCCGAGAAGCTCCAGCGTCTCGTCGTTGACGGACTGCGTCGCAGTGACCATCTCACCGAGGTTGAACAGGGCTTGCACCAGTGCAGCCGGGTTCGCGTCGATCTTGTCCGCGAAGTCCGACAGCGATGCGCCGCGGGCGAGACGAATGGTCTCACCGTTGCCGCGGGGCAGCCTGACGCCGCCGACTGCGGGAGCCTGCATGCTCTCGTACTCGGCGCGCTTCGCCCGCTTCGACTTGCGGCCACGACGAACTGCTCCGCCGGGACGACCGAATGCACCTGCTGCTGCGCCGCGCTGACCGGGGCGTCCACCGCCACCGGGACGACCGCGGAAACCACCTGCGGGAGCGCCGCCTGCGGGGGCACCACCGGGAGCGCCGGGAGCGCCGCCGCCGCGGTAGCCACCGCCACCGCCGCCGCCCGGGCGTCCGCCCGGAGCGCCACCGGGACGACCGGGACGACCTGCTGCGGGGCCGGGACGTGCCGAACGGGTCGGCATGGCACCGGGGTTGGGGCGAGGAGGCATCGAGCCGGGGCTCGGACGAGGTCCGGCCTGGCCCGGTGCGGGACGGGGCCCACCCTGCCCTGGAGCCGGACGACTGCCACCGGACGGTGTTGCGGGACGAGGCCCACCTTGTCCGGGAGCGGGGCGTCCGCCACCGGGGCGCGGAGCACCGGGAGCGGGCCGAGGAGCAGGGCGCTCCACGGGAGCCGAGGAGTACGGGTTGTTACCGACACGCGGAGCCTTGGGGCCGGGCTTGGGGCCGGGACCTGCGGGCTTCGGTGCGGCCGGGGCAGCGTCGCTGGTGGCAGCCGACGCGGCGGGAGCCTGCTCGACCGGAGCGGCCGGAGCTGCAGGCTCGGGGGTAGGCGCTGCGGGGGCCGGAGCCGGCGCGGCGGCCGGAGTCGCGGGTGCAGCGGGTGCTGCCTCCACGGGAGCCTGCGCTGCGGGTGCTTCCGGCTCTGTCGGACGCGGTGCCGGCTTGGGGCCGGGACGGGGTCCGCCCGGTTTCGCGGCACCCGGCTTCGCGGTGCTGCTCGCTGCCCGATCGGCCGCTGCGCGACCGTTCGGTGCAGCTGCGGCCGGTGCCGACGCGTCCGTGTTCTCGGACGGGAAGGACTCGCGCAGTCGACGCGCCACGGGGGCTTCGACTGTGGATGATGCGGACTTGACGAACTCGCCTTGCTCTTTGAGCCGTGCGAGTAGTTCCTTACTGGTGACACCGAGTTCTTTTGCCAACTCGTGCACGCGGGCCTTGCCTGCCACTGCTCTCCTCACTGAGAGGCCGAGCGAGGCTTGGTGCCCGCACGACCTCGGGTTATCTCCGATGGACGTTCATCGTTGGTGCTTCACGGTGTGCTCATCAGTGCTGTTGCCTGTTCTTGTCGACGGGTGTTGCTCTTGTCGTGATCTCGGCCTGCAGCTGTCCGTGCTCGTCGAGCACGGCTGTCACTGCGGACGATTCCACATTTCCCGATATCCGAAACGCACGACCGAAGACTCGGCGTCGTTCCGCATTGTGCAGGCACTCTCGGCTGTAGTGCAACCACGCACCACGGCCGGACATCGAATGCCGGACATCGGGGACGAGAGCGAATTCGTGCGAACCAGCTTCTCGAACCACGATCCTCAACAGATCGGCGGCCGGCACTCGCTCCCTGCACCCGATGCATGTACGAATCGGCCGGCTTGTCACTACCGGATACTCGCGTTCATGCCCCTGGGCGGAGAGGTCGTTACCGAACCATCGACCACTCTACCGCTGTATTGCCCCGAACTCCGCATTCCGGCCCTACGCGCTGGTCGTCTCGGGTGCCGCCGCATCGCTGCGGATGTCGATGCGCCAACCGGTCAATCGAGCAGCCAGTCGAGCGTTCTGCCCTTCCTTGCCTATGGCCAGAGAGAGCTGGTACTCGGGAACCACGACACGGGCCGCACGGGCAACCGCGTCGACGACGGTCACCGAGACGACCTTCGACGGGGAAAGTGCATTCCCGACGAACGTGGCCGGGTCTTCGTCGAAGTCGATGATGTCGATCTTCTCGCCTGCCAGTTCGCTCATCACGTTGCGCACGCGCTGACCCATCGGTCCGATGCAGGCACCCTTGGCGTTGAGCCCGGACACGGTGGACGCGACGGCGATCTTCGAGCGGTGCCCCGACTCGCGAGCCACTGCCACGATGTCGACCGAGCCGTCGGCGATCTCGGGAACCTCGAGGGCGAACAGCTTGCGCACCAGATTCGGGTGCGTGCGCGAGAGCGTGATCTGCGGACCCCGGTTGCCCCGGGCAACTCCGACGACGTAGCACTTGATGCGCTCGCCGTGCTCGTAGCTCTCGCCCGGCACCTGCTCTGCGGGCGGCAGCAGGCCGTCGGCTCCGTTGGCGTCACTTCCGATGCGGACGATCACGGTGCCCTTCGCATTGGCACGCGTGTCGCGCTGGATCACCCCGTTGACGATCTCACCCTCGTGCGTGGAGTACTCGCCGAACGACCGCTCGTGCTCGGCGTCGCGCAGGCGCTGCAGGATGACCTGACGCGCCGTGGTTGCCGCGATGCGTCCGAAGCCTTCCGGGGTGTCGTCCCATTCGGAGATCAGATTGCCGTCGGCGTCGAGTTCCTTGGCCATCACCCGAACGGAGCCGGTCTTGCGATCGACGTCGATCCACGCGTTGGACTGGTGCCCCTCGGTGTGCCGGTAGGCCGTCAGCAACGCGGTCTGGATCGTCGAGATCACCATCTCGATCGGAATTCCCTTGTCCGCCTCGATGGCACGCAATGCGGCTATGTCGATATTCACTTGTCCGACCCTTCTTCCGGTGCTTCCACGTCCACGATCTCATCGGTGTTCGCGGGTGACGGCCTACTGCCGACCACACCACCCGCCAGGTCCATCTCTTCGGCACTCGGCCGCGAGAACTCCACCTGTACAACAGCTTTCACAACATCGGACAAGGCAACGGGGCGAGTCGACAGCACACCCTTCTCCTTGATCACCACGGTGACCGAATCGCCGTCGAGTACCCCGACGCGACCGTCGAACTTGCCGTCGGCCAGTTCGATACGCACTTTGCGTCCGCGAGCCCGACGCCAATGCCGTGCCTCGGTCAGTGGGCGGTCGATTCCGGGGGTGGTGACTTCCAACGTGTACGGAGCTTCCCCGAAATCCGTCACGGCATCGAAGGCATCCGAGATCTCGCGGCTCAGTTCCGGGAGAGCGTCGAGGTCGATTCCCTCTTCGCGATCGACCATGATCCGCACTGCACTGTGCTTTCCTGCGGCGACGACGTTCACGTCTTCGAGGTCGTAACCCCGTTCTCGAACGAGGTCGGCGAGCAGTTCGACAACCCTTTCCTTGGACGGAACAGGCATGTCGCGAACTCCTCGTGTGTAGTTGTGGGCGATCCGGCGTACGGCAGCAGGACTGCGTTTGGTGAACCAACAGCCTACCGCCCCGCAGGCAGTGCTCGTGACCACGATCGGCCGACGCGACACACGGGCACGGCACGGGCGAGCGCCGCGGTCTGGCACGATATCGGAGTGCCAACGCCGACCGTCCCCTTCGCGCTCAGTCGCCGCGGGTTTTTCCGACTCGCCGGCGTCGCTGCTCTGTCCGCGGCCACCGTGTCTAGCGTTGCGGCCTGCGGTCAGGAGACGATCTCGGGTCCTGCCCTCGACACCTTGACTGCGCAGTTGCGCGCTGCCCGCGCCGATGCCGCGGATGCCACCGCGGCCGCGACGGTGATCGCCGACTACGCCGCCGCCCTGGGGATCGTCGCGGCGCAGCGGACCGAGCACGCCGATGCGCTCGACACCGAGATCGCCCGCGCCACCGGTGCCTCGACCGAGACGTCGTCGGTCACGGCCACCACGACACCCGTTCCCACCACGCCGCCGCCCGATCTCGCCGCCGTGCGAGAGATGTTGACGGCCTCCGCTCGCAGCGCGGCAGATGCGGCTCGCAACGAAAGCGGTTACCGGGCAGGCCTTCTCGGTTCCATCAGCGCCTCGTGCACGGTCTCGGCCCTGGTGGTGCTGGCATGAGCGATCTCGGCCCGGAACAGCAAGGCCTCGTCGATGCACTGGCCGCCGAGTACGCGGCGGTGTTCGCCTACGGCGTCGTCGCGGCATTCTCCAATCCCACGCGCGCAGATCTGGTTGCGTCGAACACTGCCGCCCACCGCGCGCGTCGAGACGCGACCATCGATGCACTCCGGGCGGCGAGTGTCACTGTGCCGCTGCCCGATCCGGCGTATGCGTCCCCGTTCCCGGTGACCGACGCGATCTCGGCCGCGCAGTTGGCCGCGCAAGCCGAGATCGACACCAGCATCGCGTGGCGTTCGCTGATCGAACGCAGCAGGTCGGGAGCGACCCGCGACATGGGTGTGCAAGCGCTGACCGACGCCGCGATCCGCCTCGCAACGTGGCAACAAATTCTGGGAGTCAGTCCGTCGTCGACGGCATTTCCCGGTCAACCGTGAGCACGTGTGCCGATCCGACGGAACGCCCCGGCATGAACAACGCCGCCACCAGTCCGATCGCCACTGCCCCAGCGCCGACGAGCAGAGCGGGTGCCAAGGCGTCGGTGTAACCGGCGGGCGTCAGTGATCCACCGGCTCCGATGAACACCGCTGTCAATACCGCGATGCCGAGTGCGATACCCACCTCCCGCACAGTGGAGTTGGCGCTGCTGGCGGTGGCGTGATCGTCGTCCTTCATGTCCCGCAGCACTGCGGTGGCGGAAGGAGCGAACGTCAGCCCCATGCCCACTCCCGCCGTCAGCAGGGCCGGGACCATCGACGAATACTCGGTGTCGGGTCCCAGAATCAGCGCCATCCACACGAGCGAAACCGACTGCAGCGACAGGCCGCCGACCAACAGCCCACGCAGTCCGACGCGCTCGGCAAGCAGACCTGCGATCGGTGCGACCACCATCGGTGCGGCGGTCCACGGCAGCGTGCGTAGGCCCGCCTGGAACGGCGTGTAGTTCATCACGATCTGCAGGTATTGCGCGAGGAGGAACACCGCCCCGAACATGCCGAGCGAGAACGTGATTCCGATGATGTTGGCGATGGTGAAGCTGCGCGAACGAAAGAGTGCGAGCGGCAGTACCGAGTGTCGGGTGCGCGAGGCGCGCAGAACGAACGCCACGAGCAGCACCGCCGAGCCGATGAAGCCGGCGAGCACCGTGGCCGACGCCCACCCGTCGTCGTTGCCGTGGACCACCGCCCACACCAGGAGGAAGACACCGCCGCCTGCGAGGACCACGCCGGGCAGATCGAGCGGTTGGATGCGCCCTGCTGTTTCCTTCAGCGCGACGTACGCCAGCGGAACTGCGACGAGGGCCACCGGAACGTTGATCCAGAAGATCGCCTGCCAGGAAATCCCGTCGACGACGGCCCCGCCGACCACCGGTCCCAGCGCGACGCCGAGTCCGGAGACTCCACCCCAGATCCCGATTGCCATCGCGCGCTTGCCCACCGGTACCACCGCGGCGAGCAGCGCCAGGGACAACGGCATGATCGCGGCGGCACCGATTCCCTGCACGGCGCGCGCGGCGATGAGCATCGCTGGACTCGCAGCGAGCGCGCTGGCCACCGAGGCAAGAGTGAAGACCGCGATGCCGCCGAGGAATACCGCGCGCCTGCCCCACCTGTCGCCGAGCGTCGCCGCCGTCAGCATGAAGGTGGCGAAGCTGAGGGTGTACGCGTTGAGGAACCACTGCAGTTGTCCGACAGAGGCGTTCAGGTCCTGCTGGATGACCGGTAGTGCGCTGGTCATCACCAGATTGTCGAGGGTTGCCATGAACATCGGCAGGGATGCTGCGAGGATGCCGAGCCACACGGGAACGTTCCGAGTGGCGGGCTGCACTGCAGGTGGAGAGTCTGTGGCGGTCATTGCGGTCGTCCCGTCTCGCGCTTGTAAGCATCGAATGATTACTTATTCGAGACCGTAAGTTATCAACTGATAACCTGTCAACATGTCCGACCCGTCAGCGCCCAAGCCCAGAGCCACCCGCATGGATGCGGCCGACCGCCGAGAGCTCGTGCTCGACGCAGCGATGCGCGCGTTCGCGCGCGGGGGTTACGCCGGCACCAGTACCGATGCGGTCGCGAAGGAAGCGGGCGTCTCTCAGCCGTATGTGGTCCGCATGTTCGGCACCAAGGTCGAGTTGTTTCGTCTGGTGTTCCAACGCTCCGTCGACGGCATCATGGCCGCGTTCGATGCCGTGCTGGCGGCGGGCCCGCTCGACCCCGACGACGACAGCACCTGGGCGAATCTCGGTTCCGCCTATGCCGATCTGGTGGCCGATCGCGACCTGTTGATGGTCATGATGCACGGATTCGGCGCAGGCTCGGTACCCGAGATCGGCCGGGCAGCCCGGGAGGGAATGGGCGCCATCTACAGCCAGATACGTGCCGGCACAGGTTGTTCCGAGGATCAGGCACGGCAGTTCATCGCGCACGGGATGCTGCTCAACGTCCTCATGTCGATGCAGGCGCTCGAGCATCCGTACGACAGCGCCGGACTGCACGAGATGACGGTGTGCGCGTTCGGAACCAATCTGGTCCCGGCCGATCCCGGCTGAGCGTCGGCGCTAGGGACGCATCTCGTACCGACCGTCGTACGAGACGACCTCGTTCCAGACCGTCTCGAAACGCCCCGCGTCGACCACCGGCTTGCGAATCGAATCGAGCGCCCACTGCTGTTGCGCTCCAGTCGATGACGGCTTCCCGTACAGCGCGACGGCATAGCCGGAGAAGTCTCTGATCTGGAAGTCGAAGATCTGGTCCATCATCTCGGACGAGATCTCGTCGGCCTGCTCGAGCAGAAGGTGACCGTAGACCACGAGCGAGAACAGGTGACCCACCACCAGCAGGAAATCGAGGTCCTTCTGCTGGGACTCGTCGGGCGCACACTCGGCGAGGAACGAGGTGAATGCCTGTGCCTGCTCGTAGAAGCGTCCCACGTTGGGGATTCCGGAGTGCTTCTCGTACAACGGCTTCCAGTCGTGGAACCGCACCGAACTCGCACCGCGGGCCGGCCCCTGGGCGAAGAAGAAGCTGTCGTCGACCGGCTCGGTTCGGGTACCGACGTCCGGATAGTCGGTGGGCGAGAACATGTAGGCCGGCATGAATTTGAGCATCAGCGCCACGTTGACGTGCACCGTGCCCTCGAGCTTGGGCAATGTTCCGATCAGCTGGGCGGCTTCGCGGAAGTAGGTGTTCTTCTCGTAGCCCTTGGCCGCGATGACGTCGTGCAGCAGCCGCACGACCGTTTCGCCCTCCGAGGTCACCTTCGCCTTCGTCATCGGGTTGAACAGCAGGTAGCGCCGGTCCTCGGGCCCTGCGGCACGGAAGTAGTCCAGGGCCCGCGCGCTGAAGAGCTTCATCGCGATCAAGCGCGAATAGGCATCGACGAACGCACTGCGCACGTGCGGAAAGTCGGTGACCCGATTGCCGTACAGAACTCTGTTGTTCGCATGCGTGATCGCCTCGTGGAAGGCGTGCTCACAGATGCCGATGGACCCGGTGCACAGGTTGAACTTTCCGACGTTGACCGTGTTGAGAGCTGCCGAGAACGCGTCGGCACCGGTGTGCAGGATGTCCTGTCGCCGGACGGGGTAGTTCTCGAGCGCGAACGTGCTGACGTACATCTGACCGTGAACGACGCTCTCGCGGAGCCGATAGGCCGGGTGCGCACTGTCGGCCACGAAGAACACGTACGAATCGGGTCCTTCGACGTCGGTACGTCGGCCGAACACCGAGACCATGTTCGCCACGTTGCCGTTTCCGATGTAGTACTTCTCCCCCGACGCGGTGAACTCGAGCTCGGAGTCCTCGGTCGTGGGCGTCAACAGCATGTCGGTGGAGTACACGTCGGCTCCGTGCGCTCGCTCGGACAGACCGAACGCCATCACCCCGCCGCGGTCCAACTCGCGTGCGGCGCGGCGTTTGGCGTCGTCGTTGGCGCTCATCCAGATGGGACCGAGACCCAGCACGGTGACCTGCCAGGTGTACCAGTAGGCCAGACCGTAGAACCCGAGAACCTCGCTCAGCGCGGCATTGCGAGCGGCGTCCCAGCGCGTGTTCGGCCTCCCGTCCGCATAGGCGGCGGGCGTGGAGAACGTCGCGAACAACTTCTGCTCGGCGACGAATTCCAGAAAGTCGGACGGCCATACGCTGTCGAGATCGTCCGCCAACAGCCTGCCTTTGCCGCGACTCTCGAACCAGTCGATCAGTGCACGCAATTGTCGGCGAGAATCCTCGTCGAGCTCGGCCGGATCGAAGGTTGTGGGATCGAACAGCGCATAGTGAGACACGTGGTGACCTCTCATAGTCGTTGACCCGAAGCTACCAGCGGGTACACGGCCGCGCAGAGAGATCGCGAGACTCTTCTACGGAGTGCGGCGCACGGCCTTCACGATCTCCTCGACCGCCGAGTCGATGTCCAGCTCGCGACTCTCACCGGAGAAGCGATCGCGGATCTCGACCTTGCCGTCGGCCCAGCCACGGCCGAGAACGACCACCAGCGGGACGCCGATCAGTTCCGAGTCCTTGAACTTCACTCCTGGTGAGGCCTTGCGATCATCGAAGAGCACCTCGATGCCCTGCGTATCGAGTTGTGTGGCGATCGATTCCGCACCGGCGCGAGCCGCGTCGTCCTTGTTGGCGATCACCAGATGGACATCGGCTGGCGCAACCTCCGACGGCCATCGCAGACCCTTGTCGTCGTGCATCTGCTCGGCGATCACGGCGACCAGACGGGAGACGCCCACACCGTACGAACCCTGAGTCAGGCGAACCGGCTTGCCGGTCTCACCGAGGACGTCGACCGAGAACGCATCGGTGTACTTGGAGCCGAGCTGGAAGATGTGCCCGATCTCGATTCCGCGAGCACTGACGAGCGGGCCGCGACCGTCGGGAGACATGTCGCCGTCGCGCACCTCGGCTGCTTCGATGGTGCCGTCGGGAACGAAATCGCGACCGGCGACGAGGTTCACCACGTGCTTGCCCTTGACGTCCGCGCCGGTGATCCACGACGTTCCGTCGACGACCCTCGGGTCGACGAGGTAGCGAACACCGTTGGCCTGCAACGCGCGAGGCCCGATGTACCCCTTGACGAGGAACGGATTGGCAGCGAAGTCCGCGTCGGTCAACAGGGCGAACTCGGCAGGCTCGAGAGACGCTTCGAGGCGCTTCTCGTCGACCTCTCGGTCACCGGGCAGGCCGACGGCGAGCAGTTCCCACTCCCCTTCTGCGTTGCGCACCTTGAGCAGAATGTTCTTGAGCGTGTCCGCGCCGGTGACGGTGCGTCCGAGATCCGCGGAGTTGGCCCACTCCACCAGGGTCGCGATGGTCGGGGTGTCGCCGGTCTCGTGGTCGACGGCGGCCGGCTGCCCCTCGATGGGCAGCGGCGCCGGTGCCGGAGTGGTGACGGCCTCGACGTTGGCCGCGTATCCCGATTCGATGCAGCGCACGTAGGTGTCCTCGCCGATGTCGCTCTCGGCCAGGAATTCCTCGGAGGCACTGCCTCCCATGGCACCGGACGTCGCGGCGACGATGACGTAGCTGACACCGAGGCGGGCGAAGATGCGCTGGTACGCCTCACGGTGAGCGGCGTAGGACTTCTTCAGTCCGTCCTCGTCCATGTCGAAGGAGTACGAGTCCTTCATCACGAATTCACGCCCGCGCAGAATGCCGGCGCGGGGACGCTCCTCGTCGCGGTACTTGGTCTGGATCTGGTACAGCATGACCGGCAGGTCCTTGTACGAGTTGTATTCGGCCTTGACCGTCAACGCGAACAATTCCTCGTGGGTGGGACCGAGCAGCATGTCGTTGCCCTTGCGGTCCTGCAGCCGGAACAGCGCGTCGCCGTATTCGGTCCACCGATTGGTGGTCTCGTACGGCTCGCGCGGCAGCAGTGCGGGCAGAGAAATCTCCTGCGCACCGATGGCGTTCATCTCCTCGCGCACGACGCGCTCGACCTGCCGCAGCACCCGCAGACCCAGCGGCAACCAGGAGTAGACGCCAGGCGCGATACGACGGACATAGCCGGCGCGGACCAACAGCTTGTGGCTGTCGACCTCGGCGTCGGCGGGGTCGTCGCGAAGGGTACGAAGGAACAACTGCGAAAGACGGGTGATCACGGGTTGTCAGACTAGTCGCTCACGCAGTGCCTGTGAGCAGGCGGCCGTACAGTGAGTAGCCTCGTGCCCGTGCTGATTCTGCTGCCTCCCTCCGAGACGAAGTCCGACGGCGGTTCCGGAGCACCTCTCGATCTGGACCGACTGTCGTTGCCCACGTTGACACCGCTCCGCCGAAAGCTCGCCGACGCGCTGGTGGAACTCGCCGGCGACGTCGATGCATCGATCGCAGCGCTCGGCCTCGGCCCCACCCAGAAGGACGAGATCGAACGCAACGCCCGAGTGTGGACCTCACCGACCACACCTGCGCTGCAGCGGTACACCGGCGTGCTCTACGACGCCCTCGATGCGGCGTCGTTCACTCGGGCCGGTCGCGCCCGAGCGGACGCGCGGCTGTGGATCGGCTCGGCTCTGTTCGGAGCCGTCCGTGCCTGCGATCCGATTCCGTACTACCGACTCTCCGGTGGATCGACCGTTCCGAATTTCGGCACCCTGCGCTCACACTGGAAGCCCGAACTCTCCGACGCCATCGACGCCGAGGACGAGGGGATCGTCGTCGACCTCCGATCCGGCACTTACCAGCAGCTCGGTCCCGTCCCCGGTGCGATCACCGCCACGGTGCTCACCGAGAAGCCCGACGGCACCCGTTCGGTGGTGAGCCACTTCAACAAGCACCACAAGGGCCTGCTGGCACGCGCGTTGACTCTGACCACCGCCGAGCCGAAGGACGTGAAAGCCGTTGCGCGCGTGGCGTCCAAGGCCGGACTGCGAGTCGAAGTGGCATCGAGCACCGAATTGATCGTGCTCACCGAATGAGCGAGATTCCTGGACTGCTCCGCCGCGGCGCCGACGCCTCGGTCGGCAAGACCAAGAGCCAACGCGTCGCCGACGACGTCGCAGATCGACTGGTCTCGATGGACGCGACCGAACTCGGCTCTCGCGCGCTGACGAACATGATCGAGACGTTGTACGAAAACGGCTGGCAGCCCATGGATCTGGTGCACGTCGTGCGGCGTCAGCACACGGTGGCAGTGGCCGATCTCGCTGCCGCGGTACTGCTGCATCAGGCCGACCTCGCCGACGCGGACTCGCGGGCTCCACAGGACTGGGTGGATCAGATGTCCACGATCTGCGAGCAGTTCCCGAAGGTTGCGGCCCGGGTCGAGGCCACGCCCGATTTCCTGACCGCGTACCTGACCTCTTCCGGTAAGACCGATTACATCGCGGCCAGTGATCAGTGGCTCGACGTACTCACCCTGCTCGGTCGATGGCAGACACTCCCCCGGTGGCCTCAGCTCGGCCCGAAGCCGTCCCAGTGGCCGCGCACTCGTCCTACGGTGACCGGTGTCGCCGGCTCCGACTCCCCGAACACCAAGATGCTGAGCAAGATTCGCGGGCTACTGGCCAAGGCCGACGCCACGGACTTCGAGGAGGAGGCCGAGACGCTGACGGCCAAAGCCCAGGAGTTGATGACGCGCTACTCCATCGACACCATGTTGCTCTCGCAGGGCCACATCGATATTCACGGCCGACGCGTTCATGTCGACGGCCCGCATGCCCCGGCCAAGGCGCAGCTGTTGCACGTCGTCGGAACCGCCAACCGCGTCAAAGCGATCTGGGACCAGGAGTTCGCCGTCGCAACCCTGGTCGGAGCGCCGGTGGACGTGGAACAGACCGAGTTGCTGTTCACCTCTCTGCTCGTTCAGGCCACACGCGCCCTCGGGCATTCACCGCAGGCGAAGAAGCGCAAGAAGGCCGGATCGGCGGCGTTCGGCAAAGCATTCCTGTACGCGTACGCCGTCCGTATCGGAGACCGCCTCACCGACGCCGATGCGAACGCCCTCGAGGAGGCGAGTCACGAATCCGGTGATCTACTACCGATACTCGCCGCTCAGACCGTCGCCGTCGAAGCCGAATTCGATCGACTGTTCCCGACGGCGAAGCCGATGCGCGGCCCACGCCTTGACGCCGAGGGATGGGATTCGGGCCAGGCTGCGGCGGATCGGGCCGATCTCTCGCGCTGAGGTGTGGGAGTCGACTGTCGATCCGCAAGGCAAAATGGTTCCGTGCCGGAAACTCTCGACGACATCATGACGCGAACGTCCGAACTCCTCACCGCCCGTGACATGGCCGCACTGTCCACTCTGATGGGTGAGCTGTCGACGACCGATGCGGTGCGCATGCTCGAGCGGGTCGACTCGTCTCGACGCGCGGTGTTGTTTCGTCTTCTGCCCAAGGACGAGGCCGTGACGGCCTTCGAGCGATTCGACGCCACCGTTCGCGGCGAGTTGTTCGAGAGTCTGCGCAGCGACGACGTCATCGCGCTGTTCGAGGATCTCGACCCGGACGACCGCGTCGAGCTGCTCGACGAACTCCCCTCCAATGTCGCGCATCGGCTGCTGGTGGGCCTGTCTCCCGACGAGCGCGCACTCACCGCGCCCATGCTGGGGTACGACCGCGGGTCGGTCGGCCGCCGGATGAGCCCGGAGTTCGTTCGACTGCGGACTGCAGCGACCGCCGCCGACGCACTCGTCGCCGTGCGGCGCACCGGCTCGGACGCCGAGTCGGTGTACCTGTTGCCGATCACCGACGATGACCGAACTCTGCTGGGGGTGGTGACCCTCGCCGACCTGGCGACCGCGGCACCGAGCACCCCGGTCGGCGACCTGTACTCGGATCATCCTGTGGTCGAGGCCGATTCGTCGGCGGAGGAGGCCGCACGACTGTGCTTCGAGCACCGCAGTCCTGCGGTGGTGGTGGTCGATTCCGAGAAACGACTGATCGGCATTCTCACACTGGAGCAGTCCTCACGAATCCTGGAGGAAGCCGAGGACGAGGACGCCGCCCGCGCCGGTGGCTCGGAGCCGCTGCGCCGGCCGTATCTGTCGACGCCGGTGCTGTCCATCGTTCGCTCGCGCGTGGTGTGGTTGCTGGTGTTGGCGCTGTCGGCCATCCTCACGGTGCAGGTTCTCGAGATCTTCGAGCACGCACTCGCCGCAGTCGTCACTCTCGCGCTGTTCATTCCGCTGCTGACCGGGACCGGCGGCAACACCGGATCCCAGGCCGCGACCACTGTCACGCGGGCACTCGCACTGGGCGACGTGCGACCGCGCGACATCGCCGCCGTGTTGTTTCGCGAGGTTCGCGTCGGCGCGACGATGGGTGCGATGCTCGGCACCCTGGGCTTCGTCATCGCCGGACTCGTCTACGACTGGCACCTCGGGGTCGTCATCGGTACGACGCTGCTGTCCATCTGCACTCTCGCAGCCACGGTCGGCGGTGCGATGCCGCTGATCGCGAAGAAGATCGGGGTGGACCCAGCTGTCTTCTCGACGCCCTTCATCTCCACCTTCTGCGACGCGACGGGGTTGATCGTCTACTTCCTCATCGCCAAGGCCGTACTGGGCGTGTGATCGGCCCTGCTCGTCAGCCCTTCTGGGCGTCTTCCTGAGCGGCCTGCGCCTGCGCTACCTGCTCCGGGGTGAAGCGAATGAACACCGCAGCGATTCCCGCGACCACGGCGCAGACTGCGCAGCAGAAGAGCGCGAACATGTAGCCCGAGCTCAACGCGTCGAGTTGGCTGTCGTTCATCAACGTTGCCGGTCCGGAGATGCCACCGAGAGACAATGTTCGAGAGGTGACCAACGCACCGATCACGGCGAGCGCCAGCGGGCCGCCGAGGGTCTGAGCAACCAGGGCGATAGCGGTCAACGGGCCGATCTCGGTGGGGCTGACTCCGGCGATGGCGCACAGCGGAAGCGGCACGACCGTCAGGCCGACGCCGAATCCGATACCGATGACGGGGAAGAACAGTCCGGGGAAGTACGACGAGTCCGCGTTCATCGTCGCGACCGACACCATCAGCCACCCGACCATGATGACGGCACCGCTCAGAATCAACCACCGTGGGGCGATACGCGTCACCAGCTGCGAGGCCAGGAATGCGGCGGCACCGAGTCCGAAGGCGAACGGCACGAACGCCAGGCCCGCGTGCAACGGGCTGTATCCCAGGATGTCCTGGACGAACAGTGCCACGTAGGCGGCGAGGCAGAACATCACGCCACCGGCGAAGAAGATGGCCACGAACGTCGCTACCCGGTCTCGGCTGCCGAACAGCGAGAACGGCAGCAATGGATTGTCGGCGCGGCGCTCGACCAGCAGGAACAGCCCGAGGAAGAGCAGTCCGGCGATCAGCGAGACAATGACGATCGGATTGGTCCAGCCGAGTTCGGTGCCCTCGCTCAGAGCGAGCACCACTCCGGTGCAGCCGAGCGTCGCCAGAATCGCTCCCGGCACGTCGAGCGGTAGCTTTGCCCCCACCGTCTCCTGCAGAGACACGACTGCGAGCACCACGATGACGACACCGATCGGCACGTTGATCAGGAAGATCCACCGCCACGACACCTCGGTCAGCGCACCGCCGATGATCAGGCCTGCGATGGAGCCGACACCGGTCATGGCCGCGTATATCGCGATGGCCTGGTTTCGTACCGGGCCCGGCGCGAAGGTGGTCGCCACCAATGCGAACGCCGTGGGCGACGCCACCGCGGCTCCGACGCCCTGGAGCGCGCGCGCCGCTACCAGCGTTGCCTCGTTGACCGCGAGCCCGCACAGCAGGGATGCGATGGTGAACAGCACGACGCCGGCCAGGAACATCTTCTTGCGACCGAATGCGTCACCGAGTCTGCCGCCGAGGAGCATGAGCCCGCCGAAGGCGAGGGCATACGACGTGAGCACCCAGTTGCGTCCGGCATCTGACAGGCCCAGATCCGCCTGCAACGGAGCAAGTGCCAGATTGGCCACGGTGCCGTCGAGCACCACCATCAACTGCAGACCACTCAGGACGATGATCGCCAACCCGAATGCTCTGGTCGTCACCGGGTATTTGATCTCGGTGGTGGACGTATCGGACATCGAGGACTCAGGCACGAGTCTTCACGTTACCGGCGTGCACAGAGAAACCGGCAACGGTCCCGATAACGACGATCGCGGGAGGCCTGATCCCCGCTTCGCGAACGGCGTCGGCGACGGTGCTCAACGTCGCTCGAACCTCGCGCTGAGTACGCATGGTGCCCTCCTGTACGACGATGACCGGGGTATCGGACGCCCGGCCGCCCGCGATGAGTACGTCGGCGAACTGCCCGATCCGTTCGACGGCCATGAGCAGGACGATGGTGCCCTTGAGTTTGGCCAACGCGTCCCAGTCGACGAGCGAATCGGGATGGTCGGGTGCCACGTGGCCGCTGACAACGACGAACTCGTGGGTGACGGCGCGATGCGTCACCGGGATCCCGGCGGACGAGGGCACCGAAATGGCGCTGGTGATGCCGGGCACCACGGTGACCGGAATTCCCTCGGCAGCGAGCGCTTCGAGTTCTTCGTATCCCCTACCGAACACGTAGGGGTCGCCGCCCTTGAGTCGGACGACGAACTTGCCTGCCTTCGCCCCGTCGATCAGCGCCTGGTTGATCGCCTCCTGCGCCATCGCGCGGCCGTACGGAATCTTCGAGGCATCGATGACCTCCACGTGCGGGCCCAGTTCGGCCAGCAGCTCGGGCGGCGCGAGCCGATCGGCCACCACGACATCGGCATAGGCGAGCAGCCTGCGCCCGCGGACGGTGATGAGGTCCGGATCGCCGGGTCCGCCACCGACCAGCGCGACGCCCGTCAACGGCGCACGGTCCGAGTCGGCGACCACACCTGACTGCAGGGCCTCTATGACGGCATTGCGTACCGCGGCCGATCGACGGTGCTCCCCGCCGGCGAGCACTCCGAGGGTCAGCCCGTCCCATTCGGCGGACGCCGGGGTGACCGCGGTGCCGTCCTTGGCGATGTCGGCTCGCACACAGAAGATCTTGGACGCGGTGGCCTCGGCGACGATGGCGATGTTGGTCGCGGCCTCGTCGGTGCACGCGACGGCGTACCAGGCGTCGGCGAGGTCGCCCTCGCGATAGTCACGCAACTCCATGGTCACCTGACCGGCAGTTGCCATCGCCTCCACAGCGGGCGTGGCCTCCCGAGTGATGACGTGAACCACGGCACCGCAGGAGATGAGCAGCGGCAATCGGCGCTGCGCGACGGTGCCGCCACCGACCACGACGACGCGTCGACCTTCCAGATTGAGGCCGACCAGATAGGGAGAGTCAGTCGCGTTCACGAGAGGAAACGCTACCGCGCGCGCTGCACCCGCTTCTCGCCCCATACGGGCTCGTTCGATTCGTAGGCCTGACCGGTGCTGCCGAACACGAGGAATCGGTCGAAGCTGCGCGCGAACCAGCGGTCGTGGGTCACGGCGATGACGGTGCCGTCGAACGCGGCGATGGCGTCTTCGAGTGCGTCGGCGGACATCAGGTCGAGGTTGTCGGTCGGCTCGTCCAGCAGCAGCAGGGTGGCCCCGGAGAGTTCGAGCAGCAGAATCTGTACGCGCGCCTGCTGGCCACCGGAAAGATTGTCGTAGGACTGTTCGGCGGCTCGGGCCAGACCGTAGCGGTCCAGTGCCCGGCCTGCAGCCTCCCGGCCCATGCCGTCGCGGTGTTCGTTGCCCATGTGCAGGATGTCGAGGAGTGTGTTGCCCGCGAGATCGGGCCGAGTGTGGGTCTGCGCGAACAGGCCGGGCCGAACGCGAGCGCCGAGCACCGCGGTGCCGGTGTGCGGAACCGGATCGAGTGCCAGTTCCTGAACCGGCTCGTGCTCCTTCTCCGGATCGGTTCCACCGTTGGCGAGCAAACGCAGGAAGTGCGATTTGCCGGAACCGTTGGAGCCCAGCACGGCGACGCGGTCTCCGTACCAGATCTCGGTGTCGAAGGGCTTCATCAGTCCGGTCAGTTCCAGTGCCGTACACACCAACGCGCGCTTGGCTGTTCGGCCGCCGCGCAGACGAACGGTGACGTGCTGCTTCAACGGCACCGCTTCCGGCGGTCCAGCCTCCTCGAACTTCGCCAATCGAGTCTGGGACGCGTGATAGCGCGCAGCGACCCCGTCGTTGAACTTGGCCTTCTCTCGCAGACGCAGCACCAGTGCCCGGAGTTTGACCAGTTCCTCGTCCCACCGCCGTCGTAGTTCGTCGAGCCGAGCATTCCGGTCCTCACGCGCAGCGTGATACGTCGCGAACCCGCCGCCGTGCACCCAGGAAGTGGCACCGCTGACGCCCGGTTCCAGCGTCACGATCCGATTCGCGGCGTTGGCGATGAGCTCCCGGTCGTGACTGATGAACAGAACGGACTTGTCGGAATCACGAATGGTCGCTTCGAGCCAGCGTTTGCCCGGCACATCGAGGTAGTTGTCCGGTTCGTCGAGAAGCAACAGATTGTCGGTGCCGGCGAACAACGCTTCGAGCACCAGGCGCTTCTGCTCACCGCCACTGAGGGTCGATGCAGCGCGCCACTTCGCGCGGTCGAACGGCATTCCGAGGGCCGCCGTGGTGACCTTGTCCCAGAACGGTTCGAGGTCGTAACCGCCGACATCGCCCCAATCCGACAGGGCCTGTGCGTATTTCATCTGGGTCTTCTCGTCGTCGACCTCGATCATCGTGTTCTCGGCGGTGTCGAGGGCAGCGGCGGCCGTCCGCACGGCCGGGGACGCAACCGACAGCAGCAGATCGCGCACGGTCGAGTCGTCGCGTAGCTGGCCGACGAACTGCCGCATCACTCCGAGCGAGCCCGAACTCGACACCGATCCCTCGTCGGGGGTCTCGTCACCCGCGATGATGCGCGTCAGCGTGGTCTTACCGGTTCCGTTGGGCCCGATGAGGGCGGTCTTGGCACCGTCGCCGACACGAAACCCGACACCGTTGAGCAACTGCCGCCCGTCGGGCAGGAAGTAGACGATGTCGTTGAGTTCGAGGTGGGCCACAACGAACCAGCCAACCTCATCGGCCCGGCTATAGCCAATCGTTTACCGTTCGCTAGGCGAGGGCCAGGGTCGACGTCTCGGTGAGCACCTGCTTGCCCGCATCGTCGACGTGAGCATGGTGCACCCGCAACCGGGCGGAGTCGCCGTGCAGAGTCAGCAGCATGACGCCGTTGTCGAACCACGGGCCTGCCTCGGCCTCCCATTCGACACCGGAGGGGCCCACGTGGGCAGCGCGCGCCAGCTTCGACAGAATTCGGGCGGCGGGACGCTTGATGGCCAGCTTGTTGACCGCGCGAATCGGCAGATCGAGCGGATTGCGGAACGGAGACATGGTGAGCTGATACGTGGCCGGTACCTCGCGCCCGCCGACACCGAAGTCCGCGTTCGCCACGTAGGAACAGTGCACGTCTCCGGACAGCCACATGATCGAGGCGGGTTTGTTCTCGCCGCGGGAGAGCTCACGCGTCAGAGCGGCCATGTCGTTGAACGAGTTGGTGAAAGCGGCCCAGTGTTCGAGATCGAGACCGATCCGCATCTTCTCGGCCACCTTGGCCGACATCGACCCCCAACTGCCCTGCGCCACAGCCTCGTTCCACTGTTCCAGGTAGTGCAGCGCGGGCAGCATGAGGTAGGGCAACGACGATCCGAACAGCAGATGCCGCGGAGTGGTCTCGAGCGCGCGTTCACGTACCCACGCCCACTCCTTCTCGTCGACCATTTCTCTGTTGTCCGGATCCAGGTTTCGAGAGCAGCGCGAATCGATCATGATCAGCCGTGTGTCACCGAAGTCTCGGTAGAAGCTCCAGCGTCCGGTCTCGGGCCGCCTGTCCACTCGTAAAGCGAAGTCGGACAACAACTTCTCCCGCTCGGCGTCACTGGCGGCCGATCGTACCGCGGCATACATCTCGTCCTGCGCCAATTCCTTGGGCGAGAGGTTGCCCAAGTGCTGATACACCCAGTACGACGAATACGCGCCGACCACCCGGTCGTTCCACCAGGGCCGCGTCACGATGTCTCGACGCCAGGAAGCGGAGGAATTCCAGTCGTCGCGCAGGTCGTGGTCGTCGAGGATCATGCACGACGGGATGCTCGCCAACAGTGTCCGCACCGGCTCGAGTCCCCAGGACTCTCGGTACAGCCACGAGTACTCCTCGAAATCGCAGATCTCGTTCTCCGCGTCGGTACCGACGGCACTGCGTGGACCCTCGCCGGACCGACGCCGCGCCTGCAGCCGTTCGACGATTTCCGGCGACGGATCGTCGGCGTAGACCTGATCGCCCAGGAGCAGCAAGGCCTGCGGCCACCGGCTCGGGTCCTCCTCGATCAGCGCGTTCCCGAGCCCGGCCAACGCGTCGGCTCCGATCTCCTTCAAGGATTCGTCGCTGTAGTTGTCACCTCGCCGACACGAGCCGAATGCCAGCGTGACAGGTCCTTCGGCGTCGACCGTGTGAATGGCGGCCCTGCGGCCTTCCGGCGGCCACACTCGACGCTCGTCGACGAACACCTCGTAGTGCACCGGAGAGTTGGCGGGCAGACCTTCGAGTGGCACCAGCGCATAGTGGTGTCCGTGCACGCCCCACGTTCGTTCTTCTGCGCGGACGCCGACGTCGGTCACGACCGATACGGTCGACGATTCGGCCATCTCGAACCACAGGGTCGCAGTCTCGGTGCCGACGTACCGGACGATCGGGCCGAGTAGGACAAGGCTGTCGGAAGTCATTGGATCCACATTGCCTGCGTCGGCCCGCTTTCGCCAGTCAGTGGCGCGGATCGGTCCTCACGAGCGGGCTGCGATCACAACCTTTCCCCGTACGTGCCCGGTTTCGACCAACCGATGCGCTTCGCGAAGCTGCTCGGCATCGATCGGAGACAGAACCGTCGTGACGGTGGTGCGCACCGAACCCGCATCGACGAGCTCGGCCACCCTGGTCAGTAGCTCGTGCTGGCGGATCAGATCCGGCGTGTCGTGCATCGGACGCGCGAACATGAACTCCCAGTGCCACGAGATCGCCTTCGTCTTGAGCGGTAGAACATCGATGGTCTCCGGATCGTCGATCGCCACGATCTGACCGAACGGCGTCAACAGGTCCGCGTAGATCTCGACCTGCCCGGAGGAATGAGCAGTGAACACGTAATCGACGCCGTCGGGCGCTACTCGGCGCACTTCCTCCCGAAGATCGCGCCGGTGATTCACCACCTCGGCCGCACCGAGAGAACGGACCCACTCCACGGCGTCCCCGTCCGCTGCCGTCGCGATCACGTGGACACCAGGAACGAGGGCCCGAACCAGCTGCAGCACAACGGATCCCACACCACCGGTGGCACCCACCATCAGCAACGTTCCGGTGGTCTCGGCTGTGATGCGGAGCTTGTCGAACAGCCCTTCCCAGGCAGTGATCACGGTCAGCGGCAACGCCGCAGCCTGTGCGAAATCGAGAGTGGTCGGCTTCTTCGCCACGATGCGTTCGTCCACCGCATGAAACTGCGAGTTCGTTCCGGGTCTGCCGATGTCGCCCGCGTAGTAGACCTCGTCGCCGGGCGCGAACATGGTGACGTCGGCACCGACGGCGCGCACCACACCGGCGGCGTCGAACCCGAGGACCTTCGGGGCGCCCTGCGGATCGTTGCCGGCGCGGACCTTGACGTCCACTGGATTCACCGACACGGCGCGCACTTCTACCAGCAGGTCTCGCGGGCGCACAGTGGGCACGTCGATGACCGCATCCGTAAGGCTGGCAGGATCGTCGATCGGAAGCGAACGGGTGTAGGCAACGGCTTTCATCGTCTCGGTCATACCTACAGGATGGCCCGAACCCCCTGTCCACCGTCAAGGCAGAGCTCGACCACGGCAACGGTGACACCGTCCAGACCGAACCTGGGTACCGTCAACTCCGTCGAACGACCGGCCAGCAGTGCCGCTGCTTCGGAGACGCTGGCGCATCCGACGGCATCGAGCACACGAACCGACACGGTCGGTGTCACGACGGTCGACAGTTCTCTCGCCGAGTACGTCACGCCCCGAACCCCCATGCTCGACGCCACCGCGGCAACCAGGTCGGCTTTCCGGTCGATGGAGGCGATCGCCTCGACGCTCCAATCCGGTTGCAGCACCGTCGAGATCGCCGCTTCGACGTCGGCGGAACCGACGCCGGCTCGGGCACCTATTCCGACGACGACCCGCATTCTCGCGGTCCCTCTACACTCGCGCGTAGTCGACTGCGGCGGCAACGAACCGGGTGATGGATCCGGGATTGCCCGCCGCATGGGTGTGCAGGTACGACGCGTGGACCCCGCCCTGCACGAAACCCTCGCGCGCCGCAGTTCTACCGTCGGGGCTCTGCTTGTGCCAGCCCCACGCGGCCGAGGCGCTCTCGCGCACGTCCACGAGCTTCGTTCGGTGGAACTCGTGGCCGGTGACTCGGGTGCCCGCATCGAACAGTGTGGACGATTCGAGGGCAACCGCATCGCGGTATCCCAGCGTGAGGGTGTTTCCGAATTCCGCGTCCACGTCGACGACCCCGGCCATGGCATGACCGTCCAATCGGCTTGCCAGATACAGCAATCCGGCGCATTCGGCATGAATGGGCAAACCCTTGGCCGCGGCCGTCCTGATATCGGCCAACAGCAGTTCGTTCGCCGCCAACGCGGCCGCATGCTCCTCGGGGAATCCGCCGGGGAGAACGACTGCCGCTGTGCCGGTGGGTAATCCGTCACGCAGTGGATCGAACACGGCGACGTCGGCCCCCGCTGCGCGGAGCAGTTCGACGTGCTCGGTGTATCCGAAGGTGAATGCCGGGCCACCGGCCACCGCGACGACGGGAGATCCCTCGCAGGTGCCTACCTCGTCCTCCGTGGACCACTGCGGCGCTGTCACCGACGATCGAGCCAGGGCGCTCACTGCCTCGATGTCGACGAACCTCGAGACGAGAGCGCTCATCGCGTCGACGGCATCGGTTGCGGCACCGCCGTGTTCGACTGCGGTGATCAACCCCAGATGCCGTGACGGGACCACCAGTTCGCTCATGCGCGGCAACGCGCCCAGTACCGGAACACCCACCCGTTCGCACGCTTGACGCAACACGTCCTCGTGCCGCTGACTGCCGACGCGATTGAGAATCACACCGCCGATGCGGACGCTGGCGTCGAACGTCGAGAACCCGTGCAGCACAGCGGCAAGCGACTGACTGTGTCCACGGGAGTCGACCACGAGGATCACCGGGGCACCGAGCATCGCGGCCACCCGTGCGGTCGATCCCTCGGCGGAGGCCTCCCCCGGTCCGGTCATGTCGATCTTGCCGTCGAACAGTCCCATGACGCCCTCGACGACCGCGATGTCGCAGCCCCGACTGCCGTGTCGGAACAGGGGCCCGATGCGGTCGGCACCGACCATCACGGCGTCGAGATTGCGGCCCGGGAGTCCGGCCGCGAGCGAGTGATATCCGGGGTCGATGTAGTCCGGACCCACCTTGAACGGTGCGACGGTGCGGCCGGCGTTGCGCAGCGCGCCCATCAGTCCGGTGGCCACCGTCGTCTTTCCGCTGCCCGACGCGGGGGCCGCGATCACTACTGCGGGACAGGACTGGTTCACCATTCGATGCCTCGCTGCCCCTTGCGTCCGGCGTCCATCGGATGCTTGACCTTGGCCATCTCGGTGACCAGGTCCGCTGCCTCGATCAGTTCACGGGGCGCGTCGCGTCCGGTGATGACGACGTGCTGACTGCCCGGTCGGCGGGTCAGGACATCGACCACCTCGGCGACGTCGACCCACCCCCACTTGAGCGGGTAGGTGAACTCGTCCAACACGTAGAAACGGTGTGACTCCTGCTCGATTCGCCGGGCGATCTCCTGCCAGCCCTCGGCCGCGGCCTCGGCGTGATCGACGTCGCTGCCCTTCTTGCGAGTCCACGACCAGCCCTCGCCCATCTTGTGCCATTCGACGGCTCCGCCGACCCCGGTGCTCTCGTGCAGTTCGCCGAGTGTGCGAAACGCCGCTTCCTCGCCGACCTTCCACTTGGCACTCTTGACGAACTGGAACACTCCGACGTCGAACCCTTGATTCCAGGCCCGCAACGCCATTCCGAAAGCGGCTGTCGATTTTCCCTTGCCCGATCCGGTGTGCACGGCAAGCACGGGCAGATTGCGACGCTGACGCGTCGTGAGACCGTCCTGCGGAACGGTTCCGGGAGCCGGTACACCCTGAGGCATCGCGAACCCCCTACGCCGCTGCGCGAACGACTGCGGCGACCTGCTCCGCAGACAGATCCGCCAGCGCCACGTAACCGCCGCCGAGGCACGCCGCGAAATCGGCAGCGAGCCCGAGGCGCACCATTCCCGATTCGCAGTCGACGACGACGGAGGCGATCTTGTCCGACGCGATACGTCCCGCGGCGATCCGGGCCCGGCCGACGGGGTCGGTGCCTCCGGTGGCACGGCCGTCGGTCAGCGCGACCACCAGAGCGCGGCGCAGTGGGTCTCGAACACGCTCTCGCAGAACGAGTTCCCGTGCCTGCAGAAAACCCTGCGCCAGTGGCGATCTGCCACCGGTCTTCATCTTCCGCAACCGCGTCACGGCCACGTCCACCGACGACGTCGGCGGCAACACCGTCTCGGCTTCCGTGCCGCGCACGGTGATCACCGCAACCTTGTCGCGGCGCTGATACGCATCGCGCAGCAGCGAGAGCACCGCACCGGTCACCGCGGACAGTCGATCTCGCGCAGCCATCGAACCCGAGGCATCGACGACGAAGACGATCAGGTTGCCCTCGCGGCCCTCCTTGATCGCGCCCCGCAGATCCGCGGGCTCGAGCTTCAGCCGGCCGGAGGTGCGGCCGCGGACGACTTGCTGCTCGGCCGCGGCGAACAGGGTGCCCACCAGGTGCAGGCCCTTGCCCGACTCGACGGTGGGACGTACCGATCGTCCGTGCGCTGACCGTGACCGCGAGCGTCGCCCAGGCGCACCCTCGCCCACTCCGGGAACCTCGAGCAACCGTGCTCTGAACTGTGCTCCCGGAGTACCTGCCTGTTTCTCACTGCCGGTACCCGAGGGCGGCGGTGGTTGCGCCGAATCCTCGTGCGAATCGGAGGACTGCGTGTCGGAGGGCTGCGTATCGGAGGGTTGGGACTGGGAGGCATCGTCGGGAGCCTCGGGATCGGGAGCTCCCCCACCGCCGTCGGGGTCGGGATCCGGATCCGGCTGCTGCTCGGCCTGTTCGGCCGCGTCCCGCATGGCGTCGTCCAATTGCTTGTCGTCGATGCCCGGCTCGTCGAAGGGATCGCGCCGACGCCGGTGCGGCAGAGCCAGTTCGGCGGCAATCCGCACGTCTTCCTCGGCCACGTCGCTTGCGCCTCGCCAGGCGGCGTGGGCGGATGCGGTGCGAGCGAGCACAAGATCGGCGCGCATACCGTCGACGTCGAAGGATGCGCAGAGCGCGGCGATACGCCGAAGTTCCTTGTCGCTCAACACCACATCGTCGAGAATCTTTCGGGCGGCCAGAATCTGCTCGGCCACGGCGATGTCCTCGTTGCGGTACTCGGCGGCGAATGCGTGCGGGTCACGCTCGTAGTTCATCCGGCGGCGGACGACGTTCATGCGAACGTCCACGTCCCGCGACGCCGTCACCTCCACTGCCAGACCGAACCGGTCGAGCAGCTGCGGGCGAAGCTCGCCCTCCTCGGGATTCATCGTGCCTACGAGAACGAATTGCGCTGGGTGGGAATGAGAGACACCGTCACGCTCGACATGCACCCGCCCCATCGCGGCCGCGTCGAGCAACACGTCGACCAGGTGATCGTGCAGCAGGTTCACTTCGTCGACGTAGAGAACACCACGGTGCGCAGCCGCGAGGAGACCGGGTTGAAACGCACGTTCGCCGTCGCGCAGAACCTTCTCGAGGTCGATGGACCCCACCACTCGGTCCTCCGTTGCCCCTACCGGAAGTTCGACGAGCTTCGCCGGACGCGAGCCGTCCTCGTCTTCCACGGCGGGCAGCAGTGCCGCGAGTGCGCGCACCACAGTCGATTTCGCGGTGCCCTTCTCTCCTCGCACCAGTACACCGCCGATACCGGGGTGCACGGCACACAGAATCAGCGACAACCTCAGCTGATCCTGACCGACGATCGCACTGAACGGATATCCCGGTTCGGGAACACTCCCACTTCGCTGCACAGCCAATTCCCTTCGTGCCCGGAGTTCCGCGCCGGACGTTCGGTCGAGATACGCGAAGCCGAGCGGCGATCTGGCTGACAGGGGAATCTCCTCGAGCGAAGATTCTCCTGAACACAGTGGCGGGACCGCGCCTGATTGACACAGGACTTCTCCGCGACCGACTTCGAACGGAACACTACCGCCGAACGAACGAATGCCACACACGGTAGGGCCGTGTGTGGCATTCGTTCTTCTCGTACTACAGGGAGGTCAGCTCTCGCTCCAGGCGGTGCCGCCACCCCGACGCATCGGCGTGTGCGGGATGCCGTCCTCGAGAACTTCCTCGCCGTCCGGCAGGAAGCCGTGCTTGGCGTACATGTCTACGAGGTAGCTCTGAGCGTTGATCCGGCACGGGGCCGAACCGACCTCGGCAAGCGCGGCTCGCAGAATTCGCGTGGTGTGGCCCTGTCCCCTGGCCGAGCGCTGCGTGCAGAGCCGGCCGATACGGAACGCCTTCTCGCCGTCGTCGTGCTCCTCGAGCAGGCGGAGTGTGCACACCACTTCGCCGTCCCGTTCGAGCCAGAAGTGCCGTGTCTCGGTCAGCAGGTCACGCCCGTCCAACTCCGGGTACGCACACGCCTGCTCGACCACGAACACCTCGACACGCAGCTTCAACAGGTCGTACAACGTGCTGTTGGACAGGTCTAGTGCCCATGATCGTTTGAGAGCTGCTGCTTGCGTATTCATACCTTTTGCTATCACACACCCGTGGGCTGTGCGAGCTCACGAGCATTTTCCAGTTGCAGTGTCTTGGACGTCCAGCCCCAGACCTCGCCGAACAACGAGCTGTTCTGCGCCAGCTTGACCCCCAGCGACGGGACCATTTCCTTGAGCTTGGGCTGCCACGCGTCGTACTTGTCACCGAAGCACCGCTGCAGCACGTCCAGCATGGCCGGAACGGCGGTGGATGCGCCGGGAGAGGCACCGAGCAGTCCGGCGATGGTGCCGTCCGCTGCGTTGACCACAGCGGTGCCGAACTCGAGCACACCGCCGCGACCCTTCTTGCGGATCACCTGGACGCGCTGACCCGCGGTGACCAGCTCCCAGTTCTCGCCGAGCACCGAGGGCGCGAACTCACGCAGCGTCTCGACACGATCCGCCTGGGACTGAGCCAGTTCACTGACCAGGTACTTGACGAGTCCGAGTTCGGTCACGCCGACCCCGAGCATCGACATCAGGTTTCCGGGCTTCACCGAGCTGGGCAGGTCGGTGATCTTGCCCTGCTTGAGGAACTTGGGCGACCAGCCGGCATACGGACCGAACAGCAGACCCTGCTGGCCGTTGATCACGCGGGTGTCGAGGTGCGGGACCGACATCGGCGGAGCACCGACCGAAGCCTTGCCGTACACCTTGGCCGAGTGCTGCTCGATCAGAGCCGGATCGGTGCACCGCAACCACTCGCCGCTGACCGGGAAGCCGCCGAATCCCTTGATCTCCGCGATTCCGGACTTCTGCAGCAGGTGCAGTGCGCCGCCGCCTGCGCCGACGAACACGAACTTGGCGTTGACGGTCTTCTTGACGCCGGTGCGCTGATTGGCGACCTTGACGTCCCAGCTGCCGTCGGACTGCTTGGTGATGTTGCGCACATCGTGTCCGAAGTGCACGGTGCCGCCCGCGGACGACAGGTAGTTCAGCAGCTGCTTGGTGAGCGCACCGAAGTCGACGTCGGTGCCTTCCTGACTCCAGTTCAGGGCCACGGGATCGGAGAAGTCACGGCCCTTGGCCATCAACGGCAGTCGCGCCGAGAACTCGTCCTTGGAGTCGATGTACTCCATGCCGGCGAACAACGGGTTGCCCACGAGCGCCTCGTACCGCGCACGGAGGTACTTCACGTTCTCGGCCCCGTGCACGAAGCTCACGTGCGGGATGGGATTGATGAAGTTCTTGGCGTCGGAGAGCACACCGGTCTCGATGCCGTGTGCCCAGAACTGACGCGACACCTGGAACTGCTCGTTGACGTTGAGCGCCTTGGCGATATCGACGCTGCCGTCCTTGTTCTGCGGCGTGTAGTTCAGTTCGCACAGTGCCGAGTGGCCGGTGCCCGCGTTGTTCCACGCGTCGCTGCTCTCGGCCGCGGCCGCGTCGAGCCGCTCGTAGACGTCGATCGACCAGTTCGGCTCGAGCTGACGGAGCAGCGCACCGAGGGTGGCGCTCATGATTCCGGCACCGACCAGAACGACGTCGGTCTTGATCCGCTTACCCTGCTCATCTTTGGACACTGGAGAATCGACTTCCTTGTCTGTGGAGGTCTCGGCCGGTGGCGGTATCGACCGGAGAACTCTGCTGTAGAGGGCTACTTCACCCGATGCGGTCAGGTTACTAGCTGGGCCTACCCCGTCGGACACCACGTCAACCCGGTTCCGATTGTGCTCCTCGGACGCCGTCCGCGGTGCCCACTACAGTTGTGATCTGTGACTACCTGGGTGCCCGACGTCCTCGGCGACGGCTACGAACAGACGACCATTCCACTCGGCAACGATCCGGACGGCGAAGGGCAGGTCGAGGCCACTCTCGTGCGGTACCAACCGCCCGGTGCCGCCAACTTCGAGCGTTCGGTGATCTACGTCCACGGTTTCACCGACTACTTCTTCCAGCGCCACATCGCCGAGCATTTCGCAGCGCAGGGATACGCCTTCTACGCCCTGGACCTGCGTAAATGCGGACGCTCGCGCCGTGAGGGTCAGACCGCGCACTTCGTGACCGATCTGGCGATGTACGACGCCGAGCTGAACGAGGCTCTCGCCCTGGTCCGCGCGGAACGCCCGGGTGCCCCGGTCCTGCTCATGGCGCACTCGACGGGCGGCCTCGTACTGCCGCTGTGGCTGAACCGTCTCAACCGTCAGGAGGGCGGATCGGCCGGGCTGGGCCTGTCGGGAGTGGTCCTCAACAGCCCGTGGTTCGACCTGCAGGGCCCACCTGCCATCCGCAGCGTCGGTACCGCCGCGATCGACGTCATCGGCAGGTTCCGGTCCAAGGCACAGGTTCCCGGCGGCGGGCTCGATACGTACGGGTTGTCGCTCGCGGCATCGGAAAACGGCGAGTGGGACTACGACCTCGACTGGAAGCCCCTGGCCGGCTTCCCCATCACCTTCGGGTGGATTCGCGCCGTCCGCCACGGCCACGCCGAACTTCATCGCGGCCTCGACATCGGAATCCCCGCACTGATCCTGCGCTCCAAGGTGACGCACTTCTCGCGCCGATACAGCTCGGCGGTCGATGCCGCAGACGCCGTACTCGACGTTCGCCAGATCGCGCGCTGGGCGGGCTGCCTGGGCGACCGCACCACGATCGTGCCCATCGAGGGAGCCCGCCACGACGTCTTCCTGTCCACCGAGACCCCACGCGCTCGGGCCTTCGAGGAAATGGACGAGTGGATCGAGTGGTTGCACCGAAGCGAGAGCACCGACCACGCGTCGGGCAAGGACCACACCGAGAGCGGGCACATTTCATGACCGAGCATTTCGACGTCGCGATCATCGGCTCCGGATCCGGCAACTCGATCGCCGATTCGCGCTTCGAAGACAAGAAGATCGCTCTGATCGAGGAGAACTCGACCTTCGGCGGCACCTGCCTCAACGTCGGCTGCATCCCCACCAAGATGTTCGTCTACGCCGCCGAGGTTGCGCGGACGGTACGCGATTCCTCGAAATACGGTGTAGACGCCCACGTGGACGCGGTGCGCTGGCCGGACATCGTCGATCGCGTCTTCGGCCGCATCGACCCGATCTCGGAGGGCGGCAAGCGTTACCGCGCCGAAGGCAGCCCCAATCTCACCCTGTTCGAGGGTCACGCACGCTTCGTCGGCCCGCGCACCATCGACACCGGCACCGGCACCGTGATCACCGCCGACCAGATCGTCGTCGCCGCCGGATCGCGTCCGACGGTGCCGCAGTCCATCGCCGATTCGGGTGTCGCGTACCACACCAACAGCGATGTGATGCGTCTCCGCGAGCTACCCGAGCACCTGGTGATTCTCGGATCCGGTTACATCGCAGCAGAATTCGCGCACGTCTTCTCTGCTCTCGGCTCCAAGGTGTCGATAGTGGCCCGCAAGGACACCTTGCTCCGCGCACTGGACGCCGACATCTCGAAGCGATTCACCGAGCTCGCCCGCGCCAAGTGGGACGTACACCTCGACTCCGGCAAGACCACTCCCCTGTCCGAGGGCGGGTTGCACGGGGTCCAACTCGCCGACGGCACCAAGGTCCTCGGCGATGCGTTCCTCGTCGCCGTGGGCCGCGAGCCCAACGGAGACCGTCTCGATCCGGCCGCCGCAGGCATCGAGCTCGACCACGAAGGCCGCATCGTGGTGGACGAATTCGGCCGCACCACGGCCGAGGGAGTGTTCGCACTCGGCGACGTATCGTCCCCGTACCAACTCAAGCATGTGGCCAACCAGGAAGCTCGCGTCGTTCAGTACAACCTGCTGCAGGACGCGTGGCACGGCGACACCTCGACGCTACGGAAGAACGACCATCGGTTCGTTCCCGCGGCGGTGTTCACCGATCCCCAGATCGCCGAGGTGGGCATGACCGAAGAGCACGCCCGCGACGCCGGCCTGGACATCACCGTCAAGGTCCAGAACTACGGAGATGTCGCCTACGGCTGGGCCATGGAGGACAGCGAAGGTCTGTGCAAGATCATCGCCGAGAAGGGCACCGGGAAGATCCTCGGCGCGCACATCATCGGCGCACAGGCCCCCACGTTGATCCAGCCACTCATCCAAGCCATGAGCTTCGGTTTGTCCGCCCAGGACATGGCCCGCGGTCAGTACTGGATCCACCCCGGTCTTCCCGAGGTGGTCGAGAACGCTCTCCTGGGACTGGAACTGTAGTTCCGGTTACCAGGGGCTGGTGCGGAGCACGATCTCGGTGGCCAGCGCAGCCGGCTCGTCGGCGACGACATTCGCGCCGCCGTCGAGTTGGACCACGCGGAAGTCAGCGTAGACGAACCGTCCGCTCGCGTCGGCGGATGCGCGGCCCAGCGAGGACCCGACGACCAATGTCGTCGGCAGCTCGACCGGGGGGCAATCCGCGCCGCGTACAGTTCCCTGCTCGTCCGCGATCGCGGGGTGGCACCGGTTCACCGCGATCAGACTGGCGAAGCGTCCGAAGGTCTTGGCGGCCAACGTCCATGCCGACTCCGCACCCGCTCCGCTGCCGACGAGGTGCACCCACGACAGCTTCAGCTCGTCGAGAACCGTCAGGATCGCCTCGTCGCTGACGCCGTCGATGCTTTCCAGCGCAACAGTTTTCAGATCCGAATTGTGCAACCGTTCACTGACGGCGTCGTAGACATCCACCGGATCGCCTGCATCGGGAAGCAAGAGAACGGCGTGCCTGCTGTCCGGGCCTGCGACTCGCACCGAACATTGCCCACCCGCAGCACTCACATGCGTGAACTCCATGGGGACGACGGTACTGCCTCTTGCGCCGACCACGCGTCGGTTCTATGGTTAGTTACATGAGTAATGAACCACTGAGGCAAGCAACCTCGACGCACCGGCGGCGGTTCTGATGGACGAGGGCAGGCCGATCTTCCTGCAGATTGCCGAGATGATCGAGAACTCGATCATCGACGGCTCCCTGGCAGAGGAAGAGCAGGTCCCCTCGACCAACGAACTGGCCGCATTCCATCGAATCAACCCGGCCACCGCAGGAAAGGGACTCGCCAAGCTCGTCGCCGACGGTGTCGTCTACAAGAAACGAGGAATCGGAATGTTCGTGACCACAGGCGCTCGGGACGCTCTTCGATTCCGTCGCCGAGACCTCTTCGCTCGCCAGTACATCGATCCGCTCGTCACCGAGGCTCGCAAGCTCGGCATGACCGTCGACGAACTCAAGACCATGCTCGACAACTGGGAGGCAGCACGATGAGCGTCCACACCCTCGACTCGTTCGACGAACCCAGCAGCATCGTTGCGTCGGCCACGCACCTGACCAAGAACTTCGGCTCGTTCACCGCGGTCGACGATGTGAGTTTCGAGATCGAACGCAACAAGATCTACGGCTTCCTCGGCCGAAACGGCGCGGGTAAGACCACCGTCATGCAGATGATGACGGCTCAGATGCGCCAGAGCGCCGGGGACATCTCGGTGTTCGGACAACGTCCTTGGGAGAACCCTCACGCGCTCGGTCACGTGTGCTTCGTCAAGGAAAGCCAGAAGTATCCCGATGATCTCAAGGTCAAGCACGCCGTCTCACACGCGTCACATGTCCTTCCACACTGGGACGGCGACTTCGCCGCCGAGTTGCTGCGCGACTTCGACCTGCCCCTCGGCCGCAAGATCAAGAAGCTCTCGCGAGGAATGACGTCGGCTCTCGGAATCGTCATCGGACTCGCGTCACGTGCACCACTGACCTTTTTCGACGAGCCCTACTTGGGACTGGACGCGGTCTCGCGACACCTGTTCTACGACAGATTGCTGGCCGACTACGCCGAGCACCCCAGGACCGTCGTTCTGTCCACTCACCTCATCGATGAGGTCAGCGATCTCATCGAACACGTGATCCTCATCGACAAGGGCAGGATCGTGCTCGACGACGAGTCGGATGCTCTGCGCGAGAGTGCATTCGAGATCACCGGTCCTGCGCCGGCTGTCGACGAGTTCGCCGCTGCTCACCGGACCCTGCGCCGCTCCGCTCTTGGACCGAGCGTACGAACGACGATCGACGCCCGACTGACCGCACAGCAGAGATCCGACGGCCGAGCCGCAGGGCTCACCATCGAAGCTGTTCCACTGCAACAGTTGATCATCGAACGCACCACCGCCGAGGAGGCGTTGTCATGAAACGGATACTGAACGTAGCTCGCATCCACAACACCTCGTGGGCAACGACATTCGTGTGGCCGATGGCGGTTCTCGCGATCGCCTTCGTGATCACCTTCGGCATATTTCTGGTCATCCCGACCACGGACTCCGAATACAACTTCACCGGTAGCGTCTTCTCGATCTATGGATTCGCCATGGCGTTCTACATCACCGCGATCACTCAGTGCTTTCCCTATGCCCTGGGTCTGAGCGTCACCCGCCGCGAATTCCTCACCGCCACAGCGTTGGTAGGTGTGTGCCAGTCGATTGCATTCGGCACGATCATCTACGTGCTGTCCTTGATCGAAGCAGCCACGGATGGATTCGGCCTGAAACTGCGAATGTTCGGCATCGCTCGGTACGCGACCGACAATCCGTTGGTGCAGTGGGCCGCACTCGTTACCGTCATGCTGCTCCTCGGCGGCATCGGTGCATTCATCGGCGTCGTGTATCGACGGTTCCGCACCAACGGATTGTTCACCCTCGGACTCGGAGCGCTCGTAGTCTTCGGCGGCGGATCTGTACTCGTGACCTGGCAGAACTGGTGGCCCGACGTCGGCGACTTCTTCACCGACACACCGCGAATTCTGCTACTGGTCGTCATTCCGTTGACCATCACGGCGATACTGTCTGCGGCCAGCTGGTTCGGTCTGCTCAAAGCAACTGCGTGACAATGGTGTCGAGGCCCGGATCGACGCCGTGCTCGATGAGATCGAGTACGGCGTCGACGTCGAGGTTGTCTTCCACCAGATCGGCCAACAGATCCAACTGCTGCTCCCGCAGTGCCGCGACCGACGTGTCGGGTGCCACCTCGAATCCCGTACGACCCGACTTCTCTGCCACCCAGGCGAGGAGGGAACGACGGAAATCGTCGGACTCGAGCAGTCCGTGCCAGTGGGTGCCCAGAACGCTGCCGCGTAGGCTGCCTTCGGAGATACCCGACGCGGTGGTCGACAAGGCGTCGTCGCCGTTTCGTGCGACCCGGCCGTGGTGAATCTCGTAGCCCGACACGGAATTCGGGCCGAACTGCATCGACTGCCCCGCCACCTGCGCGAGTACTTTGTCGGCAGCGAACTCGATGTCGAGATCGAGCAGACCGAGACCCCGGACTGCCCCCGCTCCGGATTCGACGGTGTCGTCGATCGTTCGGCCCAACATCTGATAGCCACCGCAGATCCCCAGAACCGGAAGGCCCGCAGCCCCGCGTGCCGCGATCGCATCGGCAAGACCGGTGCGCCGCAACCACTCCAGGTCCGACACGGTGGACTTGCTGCCCGGAACGACCACCAGATCCACATCCTCGAGCCGGGACGGCTCGGTGACCCAGTGGACCGACACCCCGGGCTCGCAGGCCAACGCCTCGACATCGGTGGTGTTGGAGATTCTCGGCAAACGCACCGCCGCGACGCGCAACCACTGCGAGCCGTACGGTGCACGCGGCCGCCCCACCGGAGCATCGGGAACGGTTCCGAGTGAATCCTCGGCGTCCATCCACAATCCGTCGGCGAAGGGAACGACACCGTACGTCGGACGTCCCGTCAACGCGCGCAACTGATCGAGACCGGGTGCCAGCAGGGCAGGATCACCGCGGAACTTGTTGATCACGAACCCGGCGACGAGCGCCTGATCCTCCGGAGACAGCACCGCAACGGTGCCGAACAGATGAGCCAGCACTCCCCCTCGATCGATATCCCCCACCACGATCACCGGAAGAGACGCCGCCGTCGCCAACCCCATGTTGGCCAAGTCCGTGGCTCGCAGATTGATCTCGGCGGGCGAACCCGCCCCCTCGCAGATCACCACATCGAATTCCTCACGCAGAGAGGCCAATTCGTCTGCCACCACGGCGCGCAACGACTGCCGATGCTCGATGTAGTTGCTCGCACTCACCTGCGCAACGGCCCGCCCGCGCACCACCAACTGCGAGGTCCGGTCACTCCCCGGTTTCAGCAACACCGGATTGAAGCGGACACTCGGCTCGAGACCACAGGCCGACGCCTGCATCGCCTGCGCTCGACCGATCTCACCGCCGTCGAGCGTGACCACCGAATTGTTGGACATGTTCTGCGCCTTGAACGGAGCAACCCGCACGCCCCGTCTCGCCAACATCCGACACAGCCCGGCAACCAACACACTCTTGCCTGCGTCGGATGTCGTCCCCGCAACCAGCAGGGCACCTTTCGGATTCACGGCATCGTATTTCTGTTCACTCCGCAGGCTCCGCTCACGGGAGGGTCAGAATCTCGCTACCCGTCTCGGTCACCACGAGCGTGTGCTCGAACTGCGCGGTCCACTTCTTGTCGTGCGTGACGACCGTCCAGCCGTCGTCCCACATCTCGGCGTTGATCGTGCCCAGGTTGATCATCGGTTCGATCGTGAACGTCATACCCGGCTCGATGACGGTGTCCACCGACGGCTGGTCGTAATGCAGAACGACCAGACCGTTGTGGAAGGTGGTACCGATGCCGTGGCCGGTGAAGTCCTCCACCACGCCGTAGCCGAAACGGTGCGCGTACGACTCGATGACGCGGCCGATCACGTTGAGCGCGCGCCCCGGCTTGACCGCCTTGATGGCACGCATGGTGGCCTCGTGCGTACGTTCGACCAGCAGGCGCGCTTCCTCGGAGACGTTGCCGGCCAGGAAGGTCGCGTTGGTGTCGCCGTGGACGCCGTCGATATATGCGGTGACGTCGATGTTGACGATGTCACCGTCCTGAATCACGGTGGAATCCGGGATGCCGTGGCAGATGACCTCGTTCAGGGAGGTACAGCAGGACTTCGGAAATCCCCTGTAGCCCAGCGTGGACGGGTACGCACCGTGATCGATCATGTACTCGTGGGCAATCCGGTCCAGCTCGTCGGTGGTGATTCCCGGTGCCACCGCCCGGCCCGCTTCCTGCAGTGCCCTGGCCGCGATCTTCGACGCCACTCGCATCTTCTCGATGACCTCGGGGGTCTGGACCCAGGGCTCACTGCCTTCGGCCACGGTCGACTTCCAGGCGTATTCGGGGCGCTCGATGGACTTGGGCACCGCGAGGACGGGCGATACGACGCCTGGTACGAGTGGCTGACGGGGCTTGCTCTCGGCGGTCACAGACATGACGTCCAGAGTAGTCGGCTCGTATTCGGCCCCGAACCGCAGCGCAGTGGCCTGTGCCAGTAGAAACAGCGCTTGCCGTTGTGGATATGATCTGGATCACGTTCGTCGCTCGTGCATCCGACACGGGAAAGGAAGCTCCGTGGTCCATTCGAATCTGTTGCGGCCCCGTGACGGCGATGCCCTGCGCGCCGAACTGCGCCAGGTGGCAGCGGCGTCCGACGTGCCCGTCGTGTTCGGCGGCGAGGTCTCCTCGGAGACCCTGTACCTGAGTGAATTCCACGGAACCAGAACCCGCGGCCTGGACGGACTCGCCATCCCACCCAGATCCGGCCTCGGCGGGCGAGTCATGGAACAGCGCAGGCCCGCGGCCGTGAGCGATTACGGCGCATCGATGTCGATCACCCATCACTTCGACCGCCCGGTACTCGGCGAGGGCCTCAAATCGATACTGGCGGTGCCGGTGGTCGTTGCCGGTGTGGCGCGAATAGTGATGTACGCGGCCCTACGCGAACGCGGCCCCCTCGGAGATCGCGTCGGCGACATCATGACGACCGCCGCCAGGCGTCTCGGCCAGGAGATCTCCGTGCGTGACGAGGTCGACCGCCGGATCCGTCTGCTGGCGACCACCCGCTCGATGCTCGACTCGGATCTCTCCCGCACGGCCGAACTGCGCAGCGTCCACGAGGAACTGTCCGATCTCGCCCGCTCTGTCGGTGACGTGGCCATCCGGCGCAGACTCGACGCGGTCGCAGCCCGCGTGGCCGCGTCGTTCGGCCAGGAGATGCCCCACGACCCACGGACCCAGAACGTGTCGCAGTCGCTGACACCACGAGAGATCGACGTGATCTCGCAGGTTGCTCTGGGCTGCACCAACATCGAGGTCGCCGCGCGTCTGTCGATCGGTGCCGAGACCGTCAAGTCGTACCTGCGCAGCGTGATGCGCAAAACCGAATCGCACACTCGATACGAAGCCGTGGTGGCCTGCCGTCGACTCGGCGTTCTGCCCTCCTGAACCGGGCACACCGCCGAGCGGTCAGTACCCGGGCGGCAGTTGCTCGAACATCTCTCGGGTCACCGCGACCGCATTGTCCGAGCTGCCGCCCCGCACCACGAGGGTGGCGAAGGCGATGTCTCCGCGGTAGCCGACGAACCACGAGTGCGAGCCGCCGTCGACCTCTGCTTCGCCGGTCTTGCCGTACACCTCGCCCTGGTCTGCGATGCGCTCGGCCGTACCGCTGGTCACCACCGAACGCATCATCCCGCGCAGCCCGTCGACCATCGCAGGCTCGATCTGCGGATGCTCTCCCGTGATCACGGTGTCGCGTCCGACCAGGAGGTTCGGCACCGGCGTCGAGCCATGGGCCACCGTCGCGGCGGCCAGGGCCATACCGAACGTCGACACGACCACTCGGCCCTGACCGAAGCCGTCCTCGGTGCGCTGGACGAGCTCCTCGGCCGGGGGCACCGAACCGGAATCGGTAGGCAGCCCGACGACGTCGTAGTCCGGCCCGACGCCGAACTGGGATGCGGCCACGGTCAATGCATCCGGTGCCATCTCGCTGGCCAGCTTGGCGAACGAGGTGTTGCACGAGCGGGTGAAGGCAGTACTCATCGTCACGTCACCCAGTGCGAACTCGTTGTAGTTGGGCACACTGCGCTCACCGATCACGATTCGACCCGGACACGGGACGGTGCTGCCCGGAGACGCGAGTCCGCTCGAGATGGCGGCACCGGCGGTGATGATCTTGAAGGTCGATCCGGGTGGGTAGAGGCCGGCCGACGCGACCGGTCCGTCCCGATCGGCGGCCGGGTTCTGTGCCACCGCCAGAATCGCCCCGGTGGACGGCTGGATGACCACCGTCATCGCCTGCTCGGTGCGTGCGTTCACCGCACGCTGCGCCGCGACCTGAATGTTGCGATCGAGACTGATGGAGAACGACGGAGAGGGCTCCGGCGGAGTGTCGGTGAGGACATCGATGTCGACGCCGTTGCGATTCGTGGTGACCACACTCCAGCCCGCCTTGCCGTCGACCTCGTCGATGACGGCCTTCTTGACCTGTCCGACCAGGTCCGGCGCGAACGTGGGGTCGGTGGACACCAGATCCGATTCGTCGGATGCGGTCACTCCCGGGATCTCGGTCAGCGCGGCCGAGATGGGCTGGTAGTCACTGTCTCGAAGCAACGCCACCGGATAGTCGCCGTCGACCGAGGTGGCCGATTCGACGATGGACTGCGCGGTGATGGACGCATCGAACGGTGTCAGCAACGTCGACAGCGCCGTCGCCGAGGCCACCACATTGTTCGCATCGGCCGCGTCGAATTTGATTCGGTGCACCACCCCGGGCACCAACACGTCGGTCCCGGAGCGCTCGTTGACTCGTGCGCGCGGAGCCGCCGTGGATCGCAAGGACATCGTCTGAGTGTCACCGAGCTTGGGATGGATGTCCGACGCCGTCCAGCGCACCACCCACTCGCCCTCGCTGCGACCCATGTTCAGCTGACCGTCGTACGTCCACACCCGATCTTTCGGCAGCTGCCACGTGTATTTGTAGCCGACTGTGGCGGTGTCGCCGTCGACCTGCACCGACGTCGTCTCCGCTTCCAGAGCCTCGGCCTGAAGATTGGTCCACGCCTCGGTCAGTGCGGTGGCCGCCGCGTCGGGCTTGTCGGTGTCCGCGGCCGCGGCGGCGATGTCGTTGGACTCGAACGCGGCGAGAAATGCCTGGGCAGCCGGCTCCGGGCCGTCGGGCTTGGGGGTACATCCGGCGAGGGCGGCAGCAACGACGGCTGCGACCACCGATACCGCGCCGATCCGATACCGCACTTCGGTTGCACCACGTGATCTCATTGCGCCCCATAGTAATAGGGCGCTGCCTCCGGCTGCGGCAACGAATCGCGGTTCGGCACAACCCGTTCGAGCGACGGCCGATCTAGTCGAGGAGCACGGTCGTGAAGGTCGCCACCTGGGTCAGACCGATCTTCGCGTACGCCCGTCTGGCGACGTAGTTGAAACTGTTGACGTAGAGGCTTGCGGTGCGGCCCTGGCGGACCACCGAGTTCACCACCGCTGCGGTACCGGACGCACCGAGACCGTGCCCGCGCCGATCGGGGTGAACCCATACCCCCTGGATCTGCCCCACCGTCGCCGACTGCGACCCGATCTCGGCCTTGAACACCACCCGACCGTCCTCGAATCGAGCCCACGCACGCTGCGCGGCAATCAGACTCGAGATCCGTCGCCGGTATCCGCGGCCGCCGTCGTTCTGCCTCGGGTCGACTCCGACTTCCTCGATGAACATGGCCACGGCCGCAGTCAGATACACGTCCAGTTCCTCTGGGCAAACGAGACGTACGTGTGGATCCGGGGTGACCGACGATCGAACCGACGTGGCCAGCAGTGGCTGCTCACCGCGAACCTCACGAGCCGGGCCCCAGTCGGTTTCGAGCATCTCCCACAGCGGCAGTGTCAGCTCGGCTCGACCGACCAGTGAGGAACACAGCCGTGGACCGCGACATGCGCGGTCGGCGAACGACCGCAGATCGTCACTCGACCCGAGCAGAGGGACGAGGTTGGCTCCGTAGAAACACAACGACTCGTCCGGTCCGCCCCGGCTCCACATCTCACCGTGAAACGACCTCGGATCCAGTCCGGATTCCTGCACCCTGGCGGCGACCATGCAGGTGGCGACCGGGTCGGCATCGAGCACCCGTAAGACGTGCGCTACGTCTCGATTACCGAGAGGCTTCGCACCGAGGAGCTTGAGCACCTGCCGACCTCCTGACCCACCTACCGCATACACACCGACCGAGCGTGTAGCGAATCATTCCAGAGAACCTGTTCCCTCGGTGGTAGAGCGGCAAACCGGACACCGACCGGATCGATCATCCTCAGCTGACCGTGACCACCGGAGCGCCGCCGTCTGCGGTCTCATCCTTCTCGAATTCCTCGGCGATGCGCATTGCTTCCTCGATCAAGGTCTCCACGATCTGAGCCTCGGGCACGGTCTTGATGACCTTGCCCTTGACGAAGATCTGACCCTTGCCGTTGCCCGACGCCACGCCGAGGTCGGCGTCGCGCGCCTCGCCCGGACCGTTGACGACGCACCCCATGACGGCAACGCGCAGCGGAATTTCCATGCCCTCCAGGCCTGCGGTGACCTCGTCGGCGAGGGTGTACACGTCGACCTGCGCGCGTCCGCACGACGGGCAGGAGACGATTTCGAGCTTGCGGGGACGCAGGTTGAGCGACTGCAGAATCTGGTTACCGACCTTGATCTCCTCGGCCGGCGGAGCCGACAGGGAGACGCGGATGGTGTCGCCGATTCCACGGGAAAGCAGTGCGCCGAAGGCCACCGAGGATTTGATGGTGCCCTGGAAGGCGGGGCCGGCCTCGGTGACGCCGAGGTGCAGCGGGTAGTCGCACTGCGCGGCCAGCTGCTCGTACGCGGCGACCATGATGACGGGGTCGTTGTGCTTGACGGAGATCTTGATGTCACCGAATCCGTGTTCCTCGAACAGGCCCGCCTCCCACAGCGCGGACTCAACGAGGGCCTCCGGTGTCGCCTTGCCGTACTTCTTCATCAGGCGAGGGTCGAGCGAACCGGCATTGACGCCGATGCGGATCGGAATGTTCGCGTCACCGGCGGCCTTGGCGACTTCCTTGACCCGGCCGTCGAATTCCTTGATGTTCCCCGGGTTGACGCGCACAGCGGCGCATCCTGCATCGATCGCGGCGAAGATGTACTTGGGCTGGAAGTGGATGTCGGCGATCACCGGAATCTGACTCTTCTTGGCGATGATCGACAGCGCATCCGCATCGTCCTGTGTGGGGCATGCCACACGCACGATGTCGCAGCCCGACGCCGTCAGTTCGGCGATCTGCTGCAGAGTGGCGTTGATGTCGTGGGTCTTGGTGGTTGTCATCGACTGCACCGAGATGGGGCTGTCGCTGCCCACTCCCACCGACCCGACCTGGAGCTGCCTGGTCTTTCGACGCGGCGCGAGTACCGGTACCGGCGGTGCCGGCATTCCCAATCCGACTGACACGGACACAGTGGCCTTCTTTCCTAGCTACGACTGACGAGTCTACTTAGAACAATTGAATCGGGTTGACGATGTCCGCCGTGAGTGTCAACAAGGAGAACCCGATGAAAACGACGATGACCACGTAAGTGACCGGCATCAGCTTCATGTAGTCCACCGGCGCGCCGTCCGGTAGGCCACGGCGGTTGCGGAAGATGTTGCGAATGCGCTCGTAGATGGTCACGGCGATATGGCCACCGTCGAGCGGCAACAGCGGCACGAGGTTGAACGCCCCGAGAAAGAAATTCAACGACGCGAGCAACCCGATGAACGTCGCCCAGTTCTCCGTCTCCGCTGCCTGACCACCGATGACACTGGCACCGACGACGCTCATCGGGGTGTCGAGGCCACGCTCACCGCCGAAGATCGACTCCCACAGCGCCTGCACCTTGGTCGGCAGTTGCACGAGTGCCTTGCCGGTCTGTACGAAGATGTCGCCGGTCAAAGCGAAGGTCTCGGGTACCGCCTCGATCGGGTTGTACGTGATGTTCGGTGGCGGACCCCCGGTGACACCCACCGCCCCGACCGTCGTCGATTCCTTCGCTCCGGTGTCGGGATCGACGACGTATCGCTGAACCTGTGTGACCGGGACGGTGATGGTCTGCGAAGCACCGTTGCGATCCACTGTCAGCTCGACCGAGCCGGTGGAGGCCTGAATGGCCAGAACCGCATCGGACCAGACCTCAGTGGGGGTGCCGTCCACCGCTGTGATGATGTCGCCCTCACGCAGCCCTGCCGCTGCGGCCGGACCGTCACCCGAGCAATCGGCGATCTCACCGTCCGGTGTCTGCGTCGTTCCGACGCAGCCGACAGCCTGGACAGTCGTGGTCGGAGTGACCCGATCGGGCGTGCCCCACCCGAGAACGAGCGCGTAGATCAGCACGATTCCCAGTACGAAGTTCATCGCGATGCCGCCGACCATGACGACGATCCGCTTCCACGTCTTCTGGCGATACATCGCGCGCTCGACCTCGTCGGGCGCGAGCTCGTCGATCGCCGTCATTCCGGCGATGTCGCAGAATCCGCCGGCCGGAATTGCCTTGAGGCCGTACTCGGTCTCGCCGCGTCGGAAGGAGAAGATCTTGGGGCCGAACCCGATGTAGTAACGGCGAACTTTCATGCCGAGCGCTTTCGCGGTCCACATGTGTCCTGCTTCGTGCAGCGCGATCGACACACCGATGCCGACGGCGAACAGCACCACACCCAGAGCGAACAGCATGTGTGTCTACAGGCCCTTCTGTTTCAGGAGCTCACGCGCATGTGCGCGAGCCCAGGAATCCGCCGCGAGGACGTCGTCCACGTCGGTCGGCACCGTCGACCATTGTCCACTGCCGTCATCGACCACGGCGCGCACCGTCTGCACTATCTGCGGGAACTCGATGCGCCCGGCGAGGAACGCCTCGGCGGCGATCTCGTTGGACGCGTTGTACACCGCCGTCGTGCACCCGCCCATGATTCCGGCCTCGCGGGCCAGCTGCACGGCGGGGAACACTCGATCGTCGAGTGGCTCGAAGTCCCAGGAGAACGCTGCAGTGAAATCGAGTGCACGCGCGACATCGGGAATTCGATCGGGCCACCCGAGCGCCAACCCGATCGGAAGCTTCATGTCCGGCGGGCTGGCCTGGGCAATGGTGGATCCGTCCACGAACGTCACCATCGAATGGACGATGGATTGCCGATGCACGGTGACGTCGATCTTCTCGTAGGGCACCCCGAACAGCAGATGCGCTTCGATCAACTCGAGGCCCTTGTTGACCAAGGTAGCCGAGTTCAACGTGTTCATCGGACCCATCGACCAAGTCGGATGAGCCGCGGCCTGGGCAGGCGTCACCGACTTCAGTTCCGCTTCGCTCCACCCACGGAACGGTCCGCCCGATGCGGTCAGGATCAGTCGATCCACCTCGCTTCGGTGGCCACTGCGCAGGCACTGCGCCAGCGCCGAGTGCTCCGAGTCCACCGGAACTATCTGTCCCGGTGCGGCGGCAGCGAGCACCAGTTCCCCGCCGGCCACCAGGGATTCCTTGTTCGCCAACGCCAGCCGGGCTCCGGTCTTCAACGCCGCCAACGTCGGCTCGAGACCGAGCGAGCCCACCAGCGCGTTGAGCACCACGTCCGCCTGAGTGGACTCGACGAGCTCGGTGACCGCGCGCGGCCCGCTGAGAACCCCGGGAAAGTCGAGCTCGGCGGCAGCGGCGGGGTCGGCCACGGCCACGCGTCGAGCACCGGTCTCGGCGATCTGACGGCGAAGTAGGTCGATGTTTCCACCGCCCGCAGCAAGACCGACCACGACGAAACGGTCGGGGTCGGTGGCGATGACGTCGAGCGCTTGGGTTCCGATCGAGCCGGTACTGCCCAGCAGCAACACTCGAATCGGCTCGGGACGATCCGAGGAGGTCGTTCGCTCACGATGGTCTGGCACCGGTCCATTGTTGCCTACCGAGGCTGAGAAACCCCTATGTGCCGCCGTAGCTGGCACGCTGGAGGGCATGGACGTCTCGAAGTATCGCGCGGCATCGTTCAACTACGTCGACGTAGGAGCAACGAGCGGCAGGCTCCCGTCCGGCTACCACCACGTCGAGAAGACGCGGGTCATCGGATCCGGACTCGAGGACTTCGTGGCCGCAGCCGACACGCTGATGCGCTGGGACATGCACCGCGGAACCGGACTGAAGGTCCATTCCGACGCCGACAACGCCGTCCCCGACGCCGTGGTCGTTCTCACGCTCGGGCCCGTTCGCATCCCCTGCCGTGTCGTCTACGTCATCGACGAAGCCAACCGACAGGGCTTCGCCTACGGCACCCTCGACGGTCATCCCGAGTCCGGCGAGGAACTGTTCTACGTCGACTACTCCCCCGAGGACGGGACGGTGTCCGCGCACATCACCGCGTTCTCGAACCCCGGCCGCTGGTACACCAGGCTCGGCGGTCCGGTGGGCAAGCGAGTCCAGGCCCTGTTCACCGACCGTTATCTGACGGCGTTGGCGTCGGCGTGCCGGTCGCCGCGCTGAGTCAGGAGGAGGGTGGGTGCACCGCGCGCCAGTGCTCGGCGATGTCGATTCGCTTGGCCACCCACACCTTGTCGTGAGACTGAACGTGATCGAGAAAACGCTCGAGGGCGGCGATACGAGCCGGTCTGCCCACAAGCCTGCAGTGCAGTCCGACCGAGAGCATCTTGGGGCTGCCGTTCTCCCCCTCGGCGTACAGCACGTCGAACGCGTCCCGTAGATGCGCGTAGAACTCGTCCCCGGTCGAGAACCCTCCCGGCGACGCGAATCTCATGTCGTTGGTGTCGAGGGTGTACGGCACCACCAGATGATCGACGACCTCGGAGCCACGAGAGACCTTCTCCCAGTAGGGAAGATCGTCGGCGTAGGAATCCGAGTCGTACACGAAGCCGCCGTGCTCGACGACGAGCGACCGGGTGTTCGGAGAGTCACGCCCGGTGTACCACCCGAGCGGGGCCGAGCCGGTGAGGCCCTGAAGGATGGCCACGGCCTCGGCCATGTGCTCACGCTCGACGTTCTCGTCGATCTGCTGATAGGACAGCCACCGCAGACCGTGGCAGGCGATCTCGTGGCCCAATTCCGCAAGCGCGGCAACCACTTCCGGGTTTCGTTCCATGGCCTTGGCGACAGCGAACACCGTCAGGGGTAGGTCGCGCTTCTCGAACGCCCGCAGCACCCGCCACACGCCTGCCCTCGAGCCGTACTCGTACAGCGACTCCATGCTCATGTGCCGGTTCGGAAAGGCTTGCGCCCCGATCATTTCCGAGAGGAACGTCTCGGATTTGGTGTCACCGTCGAGGACGTTGTTCTCCGCACCCTCCTCGTAGTTGAGGACGAACTGAACGGCGATGTTGGCCTGACCCGGCCACTGGGCGTGCGGCGGCGTGCGGCCGTACCCCACCATGTCTCGGGGGTAGCTCAGCGGAAACTGGGTCAGTGGATGCGGAAGGCGCTCGGACGTCACCGCCGCAGTCTCTCACCGAAGTCGGCAGTCGCGCCGGATGAGCACACAACCCTGATGGCTACGACGGGCGGTCGTATGCCAATATTGTCCGAACGCGGCAGGCTCGACGCCTCGTGAAGGACGACTTCGAGAATTCATCACCCGAGAGGACCGACCGGTGGCAAATACCGAACTGGAATCCGCTTCGTACGACCCGGTCGTCGATACCCGCAACGAGGTGCCGGACGTGCCGTCCGCCGAGTGGGGGTGGAGTGGTGAATCGAATCGCGCGATGCGGGTGGCCGCCATCGTCGTCGCCGTGTTCCTGCTGTTCATGATGATCGGCAACCACACCGGCAAGGTCGAGGATCTGTGGTTGGTCGGATTCGCCGCGATGTTGGTCGGGCTCGTGGTGCGAGACGTCATCGTCCGCCGCAAGCCCCGCTAGCAACCGAGTCAGTTCTCTGCTGCCAGCTGACCGCACGCTGCGGCGATCTCCTGACCGCGGGTGTCCCGGACGGTGCACGAGACGCCCTGCGCAATCACCCGTCGGACGAACTCTCGCTCCACCGGCTTCGGGCTGGCGTCCCATTCGCTACCCGGAGTCGGATTGAGTGGGATCAGGTTCACGTGAACTCGTGAGCCGAGTGCCTTGTGCAGCTTCTTGCCCAGCATGTCTGCTCGCCACGGCTGGTCGTTGACTTCTCGGATCATCGCGTACTCGATCGAGACACGACGACCGGTCTGGTCTGCGTAGTACCTTGCCGCCGACAACACCTCAGCCACCGACCAACGGTTGTTCACAGGAACCAGCGTGTCGCGTAGCTCGTCGTCGGGCGTGTGCAACGACACCGCCAACGTCACCGACAGTCCCTCGTCGGCCAGCTTGCGGATTGCCGGTGCCAGACCGACCGTCGACACCGTCACCGAGCGCTGCGAGAGACCGAGTCCGTCGGGTGCGGGCGAGACGATCTTGCGCACCGCGGAGACGACCCTCTTGTAGTTCGCCAGGGGCTCGCCCATCCCCATGAAGACCACGTTCGACAGTCGACCTTCGCCCCCGTGGACCACGCCGTCGCGCAGGTCGGCTGCAGCCGAACGGACCTGGTCGACGATCTCGGCCGTCGACAGGTTCCTCGTCAGACCTGCTTGGCCGGTCGCGCAGAAGGGACAGGCCATTCCGCAGCCGGCCTGGCTGGAGATGCACAGGGTGGCCCGATCCGGGTACCGCATCAGAACGCTCTCGAGCAAGGTCCCGTCGTTGGCCTTCCACAGGGTCTTGCGAGTGTCACCGTCATCACATGCCAGGTGCTTGATCGGCGTCAGCAACGTGGGAAAGAGATCGGCACCGACCTTTTCGCGGGCCTCGGCCGGCAGATCGGTCATCTTGGTGGTGTCGGCCTCGAGGCGCCCGTAGTAGTGCCGGGCCAGCTGATCGGCGCGAAACGCAGGTAGACCGAGCGCCTTCACCGCATCCCGCAGACCCTCTTTGTCCAGGTCGGCGAGGTGGCGCGACGGCATACCGCGACGCGGCGCAGTGAAGACCAAGGGAAGATTGGGCCTCTTCTGCTCGGTCGACGTGTTCGTTGCCTCGACGGAGTCGCTCATACTCCACCCCACATCTTTCGGTGACACTGCATTCCACCATTGTCCACCCCATCGCCTCGCAGTCCTATTCGCGACTGTTTCCGTCCGTTATCCGATGGGTATCGAGGTCGTGGCCGGATGCACGTGCATTCGGCCTTTACGTGCGGAAGGATCATCGACATGGCCACCAGAGCTGACGACAATCACGAGACATCGCTGGACAAATCGGGCGCAGCGCACCCCGGCGAGCACAGCGCCTCGGGCGACCTCGCTCCGATCACGACTCCGGATTCGGACGGCCATTCCGCTCCCGATCCCGAGTTCGTTCCCGAGCGACAGGCTGCCGCTCCGACCGATATCGCCCACACTCGCACCGCCGCCCTGTGGACCGGCCTGGTGGTCGGAGCTGTGGTCCTGGTGATCCTGCTGGTGTTCATCGTGCAGAATCTCGACTCCGTCACGGTCCAGATCTTCGCGTGGCAGCTCGATCTGCCCCTCGGCATCAGCATGTTGCTGGCCGCGATCGCCGGCGCGCTGGTGATGGCAATGGTGGGCGGCGCTCGAATCCTTCAGGTGCGACGTTCCGCCAAGAAGAAGTAGCGCCACTCGTGAACACTATGTACAGAAGCTGGCGCTGATTCACTGAATCGATCAGGCTTGGGGTGCCCCACTTCACTCGAGGAGCATGACGTGACAACTTTCATGGAGACACCTGTGGCATCCGGCGTCGCCCCGGACCGAGCCCGGTCCTGGCTGCTGGTGCCGGCCACCAAGCCCGAGACCTTCGGCGACGCCGTAGCGTCGGAAGTCGATGCCGTCATCCTCGACATCGAGGACGCAGTCGCTCCGGCCAAGAAGCCGGCCGCGCGCGAGGCCGTCGTGCAGTGGCTCGGCGAAGGAAACTCTGCGTGGGTGCGCATCAACGATGCAACGACCCCGTATTGGGCCGATGACCTCGCCGCGTTGTCCGGTCTGCCCGGACTGGTCGGCGTCATGCTCGCGAAGACCGAGAGTGGCGGTCAGGTCGAGGCCACAGCTGCTCGCCTGGCACCAGGCACTCCGATCCTGGCACTGGTCGAGTCCGCGATAGGCCTCGAAGCCGCGACGGAGATCGCCCGTGCAGAGTCGACCTTCCGTCTCGCTTTCGGCAGTGGCGACTTCCGCCGCGACACGGGTATGAGCGACGACCCGCTGGCTATGGCGTACCCCCGTTCGCGCCTCGTCGTCTCCTCACGCGCAGCGCGCATCCCGGGACCGATCGACGGACCGACGCTGACCGCCAACGACAGCATCCTCGGACGCGACGCAGCTCTGACCCTGTCGATGGGCATGACGGGCAAGTTGTGCATGCACTCGGAGCAGGCTGCCATCGTCAACCGCGAGCTCGCCCCGTCACCGACGGATGTGTCGTGGGCCCGTGACGTCATCGATGCCCTCGGTGCCGACGGAGCACACGTCAAGGACGGAAGCGACCTGCCCCGCCTGGCGAAGGCGCTCAAGATCAACGAGCTGGCCGAGATCTTCGGGATTTCCGCCGCCTCCTGAGACCACCTGGGGTCGAGGTGCGTTCGGCGAAAGGCCTATCGGCTCGTTAACGCAGCTCGATTCCGGTCGGTTTGTACCGGACGTGGACTCGATACCGCACGTCGAACGAGACACCGTCCACCGACTTCACGGCCTCACGTGCGACGCGTGGGCCGAACTCGATTCCCAGCACATCGCGCAGCATGCGCCGATTCGGAAACGACCATCTCGTGTCGACGCGGGCGAGTGCGAAACCCTGTGCCTCGAAGAACGCCTCGACTGTTGCCGGGTCGTAATGCGGCAGATCGGCCCGCATCCAATCCCCGTACGGCGACGCGGTCGCGTCCAGATCCACGACGACCAACGCCCCTCCCGGCCCGAGCACGCGCATGGCGTCGACGATTCCCGGCCCGCAGCCCGGTCCGAAGAAGTACGCGGTGCGCGCATGGACGATGTCCACGGTGCCGTCGTCGATCGGGAGGGAATCCGCCTGCGCGGTCTTCACCTCGACATTCGGTAGGTTCGCGACTCGCAGTCTCGCCGCAGCAGCGAGTGGTTCGTGCGGCTCGACGCCTATCACCCGGTCCGCGTCGGCCGCGAACACCGGAAGATGAAAGCCGCTTCCGCAACCGACGTCGACGACCGTCTTGGCCGTCCAGTCCGCCACCGAACGGATCGCGTCGAACAGAGCACCGTCGACGTCCTGAGCACGGTTCTCCGCCTCGTACAGGTGTGGCCAGTTCCAGATGTTCGGGCTGGGAATCACCCCGGTGACTTCGCTGCGCACGCCCGAGAGCAGTCTGCTCAGAGGAGAACGGTGAAGACGAGCCATGCCACGAAAGCCGAGGGCAACAGCGAATCGAGCCTGTCCATGATGCCGCCGTGGCCGGGCAGCAGGGTGCCCATGTCCTTGATGCGGAGGTCACGCTTGACCTGCGACTCGATCAGATCACCCAACGTGCCGGTCACCACCAGAACCACGCCGAGAAGGATGCCGATCATCGAGTTGGCCTCGAGGATGAGCGTCACCGTCAGCAGACATCCGATGATGCAGAAGATGAGCGAACCGGCGAGCCCCTCCCAGGACTTCTTCGGGCTGATGGCGGGTGCCATCGGGTGCTTTCCGAACAACACACCCGCGATGTAGCCGCCGATGTCCGAGCACACGACGCCGATGACGAACACCAGGATGCGGCCTGCGCCGTTGTCCTGCAGCACCATCAGGACGGTGAACGAGGCCAGCAGCGGCAACCAACATGCCACGAGGACGGTGACGGAGAGTTCTTCGAGGTAGTTCTTCGGAGCGGTGCCGAATCCCTGCCGCAGCAGCAGCCACACCATGCACACCAGGACGGTGCCCACCGCCGCGCTGAGCACACCGACTGCCCCGAACGGCCAGCCGAGCCAGATCATCGCCTGACCGCCGAGGATCAGGGGAATGCGAGGCACGAGGACCCCACCCTCGCGCAGGCGCTTGGACACCTCGTAGGTGGCGACGGCCAACGCGACGGCCACCACGCCGATCCACACGAGCGGCACGAAGACCAGGACAAGAATCAGGCCGATTCCCAACGACCCGCCGACTCCGATCGCGGCAGGAAGATTACGACCTGCCTTGCCCGTCGACTTCGCTGCGGCGACCCCGGACGAGGCAGCGGGCGTACCGCTGCCCTCCTGCCGATCCGGTCCCACCACTGTCGTCATCTCCTCGAAATTCATCGTCATCCGTCGTGAAAAGCTGCTGTCGAGGTCGGGTCAGACCTCCATCAGCTCGCCCTCTTTACGCTTGACGAGTTCGTCCACGGAGGCGGTGTACTTGGCAGTGGTCTTGTCCAGATCGTTCTCGGCGCGGACGACCTCGTCCTCGCCTGCTTCGCCGTCCTTCTGAATGCGCTTGAGCTCTTCCATCGTCTTCCGGCGAACGTTGCGAATCGATACCTTCGCGTCCTCGCCCTTGCCCTTGGCCTGCTTGACGAATTCGCGGCGACGTTCCTCGGTGAGCTGCGGAACTCCGATTCGAATGAGGTTGCCGTCATTGGTGGGATTGACTCCGAGATCGGAGTTGCGAATGGCGGTTTCGATCGGTCCGAGCTGATTGGACTCGTACGGCTTGATGACCACGAGGCGCGCTTCGGGGACGCTGATACTTGCCAGCTGAGTGATCGGTGTCAGAGCACCGTAGTACTCGATGACGATGCGGGAGAACATCCCGGGGTTGGCACGTCCGGTGCGAATCGAGGACAGATCGTCACGTGCAACCGATACGGCCTTTTCCATCTTCTCTTCGGCGTCGAAGAGAGCTTCGTCAATCACGATCTGTCCTCCATCGTCTTCGTCTTCGATTCGCTCACGTCACTGTCGGCAACGATCACGACGTGACCAGCGTGCCGATGTTCTCACCGGAAACGGCGCGAGCGATATTTCCCTGAATCAGCAAATTGAACACCAGCATCGGCATCTGATTGTCCATGCACAGACTGAAGGCCGTCGCATCGGCAACCTTGAGTCCCTGCTCGATGGCCTCGCGGTGCGTGATCGTGTCGAACATGGTTGCATCGGGATCCAGTCGCGGATCGGCCGAATACACGCCGTCGACAGCCTTGGCCATCAACAACACCTCGGCACCGATTTCCAGCGCGCGCTGCGCAGCCGTGGTGTCGGTGGAGAAATACGGCATACCCATGCCGGCTCCGAAGATCACCACGCGCCCCTTCTCCAGATGACGTCGTGCGCGGAGCGGGAGGTACGGCTCTGCTACCTGACCCATCGTGATCGCGGTCTGCACCCTGGTGGCAACGCCTTGCTTTTCCAGAAAGTCCTGCAGTGCAAGACAATTCATGACGGTTCCGAGCATGCCCATGTAGTCCGAACGGGACCTGTCCATGCCGCGCTGCTGAAGTTCGGCACCACGGAAGAAATTGCCACCGCCGATCACCACTGCGACCTGAACCCCGGTGGCCACCACCTCGGCGATCTGTTCGGCAACGTTGTTCACGACATCCGGATCGAGACCGACCTGGCCGCCTCCGAACATCTCCCCACCCAGTTTGAGCATCACGCGTCGGAACCCGGGACGGTCAGGGGCCGGATCGGTCATAGCTCTCCTCGGTACTCGTCGAACACTACGGTTTCCTCTTGGATCATCCTGCCCTATCGAGGCCCGGGTGGTGGACAGGGCTCCGGCCTGCACACCCACCTGCCCCGCGCACGAGCGATGCCGCCCACTCGATGGAATCGAATGAACGGCATCGCTCGACCGAACCGGTGCTCAGACTAGCTGGCACCGACCTCGAACCGTGAGAAACGGGTGATGGTGACGCCGGCCTCGTCGAGAATGGCCTTGACGGTCTTGTTGCCGTCCTGCACCGACTTCTGTTCGGTGAGAACGACGTCCTTGAAGAATCCGTTGACGCGACCTTCGACGATCTTCGGCAGTGCCTGTTCCGGCTTGCCTTCTTCGCGAGCGGTTTCCTCGGCGATGCGACGCTCGGCGGCCACCAGGTCCTCGGGGACCTCGTCGCGCGTGACGTACTTGGCCTTGAGGGCGGCGATCTGCATCGCAGCTGCGCGCGCGGCATCGCCTGCGGCGTCGCCGTCACCGGTGTACTCGACGAGCACGCCCACGGCAGGCGGCAAGTCCGCGCTGCGCTTGTGCAGGTACGTCGCGGTGTTGCCGTCGTAGGACACGACGCGACGAAGCTCGAGCTTCTCGCCGATCTTGGCCGACAGCTCGTTCAAGGCCGTTTCGACAGTCTTGCCGTTGAGGTCGAGCGCCTTGAGAGCATCGACGTCTGCAGGCTTGCCTGCCGCAGCCGTCGCCGCAACGGATGCGGCGAACGTCTGGAACTCGTCGTTCTTGGCCACGAAGTCGGTTTCGGAGTTGATCTCGACGAGCACTCCACCCTCGGCGACGACGAGGCCTTCGGCGGTGTTGCGCTCGGCGCGCTTGCCGACGTCCTTGGCACCCTTGATACGCAGGTACTCGACGGCCTTGTCGTAGTCGCCGTCGTTCTCGGCGAGCGCGTTCTTGCAGTCCATCATTCCGGAGCCGGTGAGCTCACGGAGCCGCTTGACGTCGGCGGCAGTGTAGTTCGCCATCGTGGGCGAGCCTCCTCAAATGTCTGGGTACGTGCGTTGACGAAAAATGCTGTTCTCAGGGCGTGATCGACGGGCTCACTGCGGAGCCGTGCCGACCTCGACCCTGTCATACCGAAGCGGCCCCGGCCCACCCCTGAGGGTGAACCGGGACCGAATTCGATCAAGCCTGAGCGGCCGGTGCTTCTTCTGCTGCCGGTGCTTCTGCTGCCGGGGCATCGGCTGCGGGAGCGTCCGCTGCCGGGGCGTCCGCCGCGGGAGCCTCTGCTGCGGGAGCCTCTGCTGCCGGTGAAGCCTGAGCGAGCTGCTCGAGTTCCCACTCGGCGAGGGGCTCGCCTGCGCCGACCTCGGGCTTGGCGTCGGATGCAGTGTTCTGACCTGCTCGCGCCTGCACGCCCTCGGCGACTGCGGATGCGACGACCTTGGTCAGCAGCGCAGCGGAACGGATCGCGTCGTCGTTACCCGGGATCGGGTAATCGACCACGTCGGGATCGCAGTTGGTGTCGAGGATCGCGATGACCGGGATGTTCAGCTTGCGAGCCTCGGCAACCGCGAGGTGCTCCTTGTTGGTGTCGACGATCCAGATGGCCGACGGAACCTTGGACATGTCCCGGATGCCACCGAGGGTGCGGTCGAGCTTGGTCATCTCACGCGTGAGCATGAGGATTTCCTTCTTGGTGCGTCCCTCGAAGCCACCGGTCTGCTCCATGGCCTCGAGCTCCTTGAGGCGGAGCAGACGCTTGTGCACCGTCTGGAAGTTGGTGAGCATGCCGCCGAGCCAGCGCTGGTTCACGTAGGGCATGCCCACGCGGGTTGCCTCAGCGGCGATGGACTCCTGCGCCTGCTTCTTGGTGCCGACGAACAGAACCGTGCCGTTGTGGGCGACGGTCTCCTTGACGAACTCGTAGGCCTTGTCGATGAAGGTCAGAGTCTGCTGCAAGTCGATGATGTAGATGCCGTTGCGGTCGGTGAAGATGAATCGCTTCATCTTCGGGTTCCAGCGACGGGTCTGGTGTCCGAAGTGTGTGCCGCTGTCGAGCAGCTGCTTCATTGTTACTACAGCCATGGCTGAATAACTCTCTTTCGATGGTGCGGTTGACGCAAAAGGTCGGTGACCTCTGCCCTGGCGCCCGCTGAAGTTGCCGGACCCGACATCACGAAGATCTCAGGACCGCCGACAACCGGTTCTCGTATCGGTGATTCCGCTCGAGGCAGACGATGCGATGACGCGGACGCGCGAAGTCGACCCGTGCACGCACAGGCCGCAAGTGACGAGTGTAGACCTGCCACGGCCCCCGTCATAACCAGGCCCGACTGTCAAGGGATTCCGATGCCTGTGGACAAAGAAACTTCTTGTCCACAAATCGCGTCCTGGTTCGTTCGATCGCTCATATCCACGACATGGTCGACGGGTGAACATCTCTCTCACGCTCCGCGCACTCGCGGTGTGCCTCGTCACCGCGGTAACGCTCTCGACGCCGGTCGCCTCGGCGCAACCAGGCGCATTCGCCTGGCCGCTGCAGCCGAGGCCGCAGGTCGTCACCCCGTTCGACCGTCCCGAGCAGAACTGGCTGCCCGGCCACCGTGGTGTCGACCTCGCCGCCCACGAGGGCCAGTCGGTTCTCGCCGTCGCCGACGGAATCGTGGTCTACGCCGGGTCGGTAGCGGGAAAGCCCGTCGTATCGGTCGATCATCCGGGCGGACTGAGATCGACGTACGAACCGGTGTCGGCGTCGGTTGCCGCCGGCACGCGGGTTCGGCGAGGGACCGTGTTGGGTTCGGTGACATCGGGGCACGAGGGCTGCTCGTCGACGTGCCTTCACTGGGGCATCAGACGGGGCCGCGACTACCTCGATCCCACGGCGACGGTGCGCGCAAGCCCGATCAGGTTGAAACCCCTCGACGAACGACGGCAGATGATGGTCAGCGCTGGGGGCCGGAGTGCCTGCCGGACGCCGCAGGAAAATCGTCGGCCACCATCGCGGCGAGTTCGACGAACGCGCTTCGAGTCTGGGGACGCAACAGGTCGAGGTCGACCACTGCACCCTCGGCCAGGTGCTCGTCGAACGGAATCACCAGCACGGCGCGGCAGCGCTCGAGAAAATGCTGTTGCAGCAAGTTCATGTCCACCGCCGACGAACCCGGGCGAACCGAACTGATCACCACGACGGTCCGCTCCACCAGGTGTCCGTAGCCGTGCAGTTCCAACCAGTCCAACGTCGCCGCAGCACTGCGCGCACCGTCGACTGCAGGCGAGCTGACCAGAACCAGTGCGTTCGCCAGTTGCAGCACCCCGTTCATCGCCGAGTGCATGATCCCGGTACCGCAGTCGGTCAGGATCAGGTTGTAGTACACCTGCAACATGTCGATGACGGCGCGGTAGTCCTCCTCGCCGAACATCTCCGACGCTGCGGGATCGCGCTCGCCTGCCAACACTTCGAGTCGACTCGGTGCCTGCGAGGTGTGCTCGCGGATGTCGGAGTAACGACGAATGTGTGGTGCCGCGGCGAGCAGATCACGCACGGTCGACGACGTCTGCCGCGGAACTCGCTCACCCAGGGTGCCGAAGTCGGGGTTCGCGTCCACGGCGATGACGCAATCTCCGCGCAGCGACGCGAAAGTCGAACCGAGACCCAGCGTGGTCGTCGTCTTGCCGACGCCACCCTTGAGCGACAGAAACGCGATCCGGTAGTCGCCGAGCACCGGCTGCCGAATACGTTCGACCTGGTTTCGGTACCGCTCTTCCGCCGTCGATTCGCCGGGGTTGATGACTCCGCCTGTGAGTCGGTGCACTCCTCGCCGCCAGCCGGAGTTCGACGCTCGCTTGGGACGCTTGAGCAACGAATCCGCGCCCAGATCCTGACTGTTGGGTCGGTAGGCGTTGGGCGCCCCCGACCACGGTTGCGGCGACCACCGATCCGGCTGCGTTCGCGAATCCTCGGTGTGTGGCGGTACCGGCAGGTACCGGTCCGGCTGCGCTGCCGGCGGCCCTGGCTCGAGCGGCACCGGCGGGTTGTACCTCGGCGGCAACGGCTGTCGGTCGCCCGAGTCGGGCGTCTGCCAGGGTGGAGGTTGCCGAGGCGTCGAACGGGGAGTGGACATCGAGCCCGACGATACGGGCCCACTGCCGTTGTCGCGTGCGCTGTCCGATCGACCAGGGGGATTCCGATGGTCGGCGGCAGAGCCGTCACGGACATGCATGGACCACGTCTCCGAAGTACCTTGCGGTCGGTCGCGGTCCACGGTCCCCCGTATTCGGTGTCGTCAGTCGTCCACGACGCTACCAAACGTTGCGCCGCCGACGCTCGGCTCATGCCCGGGGATGAGCCTGATCGTGCACGGCACGCAGCCGTTCCACCGACACGTGTGTGTAGATCTGGGTGGTCGCCAGAGAGGCGTGGCCGAGCAGCTCCTGCACCACCCTCAGATCGGCTCCACCTTCGAGCAAGTGAGTTGCCGCTGTGTGCCGCAGGCCGTGCGGACCGAGGCTGGGACCACCGGGGACGGTGTCGAGTACCTCGTGCACCGCCGTTCTGGCCTGCCGTTGATCGAGCCGTCCACCTCGACGCCCCAGCAGCAATGCGGCACCGGATCGATCCGAGGCCAGTTCGGGTCTGCCGCTGACCAGCCAGTTCTCGACCGCATGCGCTGCCGGCGCACCGTACGGTGCCGAGCGTTCCTTGTTGCCCTTGCCGAGCACACGGATCAAGCGACGCTCGGTGTCCACGTCGTCGATGTCGAGTCCGCACAGCTCCCCCACGCGCACCCCGGTCGCGTACAGCAACTCGACGATGAGCCTGTCCCGCAGCGCGATGGGGTCGAGCTCGGCGGCACCCGATTCGGCCGCGGCCAACGCGTGCTCTGCCTGGCTGTGGCGAAGAACACCGGGCAGCGTACGGTGGCCGGCCGGACCGGCCAGGCGTTCCGCCGGTGCCACCGCCACCGCTCCCACCCGTTCGAGCCACTTCCCGAACGTCCTCGCCGACGAGGTTCGTCTCGCCATCGATGTTCTGGCCGATCCGGCGGCCGAGTGCGTCGCCAACCACGAGCGCACCGCGCGGAGGTCGAGGTCGGCGATGGTCGCATCCGGCGAGGACTCAGCGAAGTGCGCGAGCAGTGAACGAGCATCGGAGACGTAGGCCCGGATGGTGTGCTCGGAACGCTCTCGACCGAGTCGAAGATGTTCGGCGAACTCCTCGACGTGAATGCCGAGGTGAGGCGGCAGCGAATCGGTCATCAGCTCAGCTTGGGCTTTGGCAGGCCGCGCGACAACCGGACACGCCGTTCGGGGTGGGTCGTCGCGGGATCAGGCGTCGACACCGGATTCGGCCTGCGCGAGTTCGCGCTTCCACACTCGGAACGTCTCCTCGGTTCGGCCGCGACGCCAGTAGCCCGAGATCGAGGCCCACTCGGCACCGACCCCTCGCTCCTTACGGATGTAGGGCCGAATGTTGTGCATGACGGCCTGGGCTTCTCCGTGCACGAAGACCTGAGCCTGCCCCGGCAGCCATTCCGTTTCCTTCACCGCTGCAATCAACGGTGCGTTGTCTCCGGCTCGGTCGTCTCCCACCTCGTTCGAGGACGCACCCCGGTGAATCCAGGTCACGTCGACGACAGCGAGCGTCTCCATGTAGATCTCGTCGTGCCTGTCGGCAACTTCGATGAAGACCTTGGCGACGGCATCCTCCGGGAGCGCTTCGACGGCAGCCGAAATCGCCGGAATCGCCGATTCGTCGCCGGCGAAGAGGTGCCAGTCCGCGTCGGGTCGTGGGGCGTACCCACCCGACGGGCCGAAGAACGACATCTCGTCCCCCGGCTTCGCCCGGGTGGCCCACGGCCCGGCGACTCCCTCGTCTCCGTGCACCACGAAGTCGATGGCGATCTCCCGAGCGCGAGTATCGACCGAGCGAACGGTGTACGTGCGCATGATCGGTTCGTCATCGGTCCCGAAGAACAACTTGACGTAGGCGTCGGTCTCGTCGATCGCATCGAAGTCGTCGAAACCGGCCCCACCCAGGTAGACCCGGTGCATGTGCGGGGTGAGCGCTTCGGTGCGCAGGACGGACAGGGTGGTTTTCTTGCGTGGCACTTCTGACCCCTCTTCGAGTGAACGACGCCGACAGCCGATGCGTCGACTAAGCATTACCTAACACCCTACCGTTGGGCTCTCGAATCGTGGTGCGCTCACCCACGCACGACGCGGAACCATCCGGTCTCGTCGCTGGCGACGAATCCGTCCATCTCCAGTACCGGCAGGGATGCACGCACCTTGTTCAGCGGAACACCGGAGTGCTCGGACAGCTCTCTACTCGACACCGAACCGGTGGCCGGCAACGCGTCGTAGATCAACAGGGCAGTGTCCGACAGCGCATCGGTCTCCCGAAAGAGGTCGGGTCGAGGCTCCTCCGGGGACCCGAGTGCACCCGCCTCGGCGACGACATCGTGCGAGCTCGACACCAGCACGGCCTCGCCGTCCCGGATCATGCGGTGGCAGCCCGTGGACGTCGGCGAGGTGACCGGCCCAGGGACCGCAAGCACGGGCCTACCCAATTTCGCTGCCCACGCCGCTGTGTTGCGAGCGCCGCTGCGCCACCCGGCCTCGACGACCACCACAGCGGATCCGAGTGCCGCGACGAGCCTGTTGCGAGCGAGGAAACGATGCTTTGCCGGTGTCGTACCCGGCGCGTATTCACTGAGAACCAAGCCACTGGCAGCGATCTGCCGCAGTAACCGCGAATGGCCCGCTGGATATGCGCGATCGACGCCACAGGCGAGTACCGCCATCGTCGTACCCTCGACTCCGAGAGCCGCCCGGTGCGCCGCGGCGTCGATACCGAAAGCGGCTCCCGAAATGACGGTCCAACCGTCGAGCGCCAGATCGGCGGATATCTCCGCCGTCACATGATCACCGTAGGGACTCGATGCGCGTGTCCCGACGATGGACACCGACCGCTCGGTGATCGTTGCCACCGGCCGAGTTCCCAGCGCCCACAACGCAATCGGTGGACAGGTATCCACCCCTGCGGTCATACCCGGTCCGTCGAATCCGAGGAAGCGCCATGCCGGCCACTCGTCGTCGTCCGGCGTGATCAACCGACCACCGAGCGCAGCGATGTGATCGAGATCTGCTGCCGCGGTGTCGATGTGGGCGCGGACCGCGAGCCGCTCCCCCAATCTTCCCGCCCGCACGGCTTCTGCCGTCGCTTCGGGACCGTGCGCGGCAGCATGATCGACCACCGGTCGATGCGGACCCTGGGCCACGCGAGAGAGATACGCCCAGGCGAGTCGGCGCGCGTCGTGCGTCATGCCACTCCCCTGTCACGGAAATCGAGTGCCGCTCCGACCTCGTCGGCACCGGGGACCGAACCACCGGCGAGATCGTTCAGCGTCCACGCCACCCGAATGGCTCGGTCTGCGCCGCGCGCGGTCAGCGATCCGTTGCGCAACGCACGCTCGACCGGAGCGAGCGTCGAGCGCGCCAATCGAAATCGTTGGCGCAGTGCGGGTCCTGGAACCTCCGCATTGGTCCTCCAGCCGAACTCTCGCCACCGCTGCGCGGCGGCGTCCCTGGCCCCGGTCACACGTGCGCGAATTTCGCTCGTACCCTCCCCCACCTCGTCGACCAGTGCACCTGTCGCGACACCCATCATCTGAATGCGCAGATCGACGCGGTCCAGCAACGGCCCGGACAGCTTGCCGAGATATTTGCGTCGCGCTGTGGGCGGGCAGACGCAGTCGACCTGCCGCGCAGGCGCACACGGACACGGATTGGCGGCGAGAACCAACTGAAATCTGGCCGGATACCTGGCCACTCCGTCACGACGGGCAATGCGAATCTCCCCGTCCTCCAACGGAGTACGCAAGGCCTCGAGTACCCGAACACTCATCTCGGCGCACTCGTCCAGAAACAGGACTCCGCGATGTGCGCGGCTGACCGCTCCCGGTTTGGCCATTCCGGTTCCGCCCCCGACCAAGGCACTCACCGAGGTCGAATGATGCGGCGCGATGAACGGCGGTGACGTGATGAGCGGCCGCGCGGTGGTCAACAGACCCGCCACCGAGTGGATGGCTGTCACTTCGAGCGCTTCGGATTCGGTCAGCGGCGGCAGAATTCCCGGAAGGCGTTGCGCCAGCATCGTTTTTCCGATGCCCGGTGGCCCGGTCAACATGATGTGATGTGCGCCTGCGGCGGCGACCTCCAGTGCCCATCGCGCATCCGCCTGTCCGGCGACATCACTGAGGTCCGGATAGATCTCCTCGTGCCATTCGGTCGGGACGGGTGATTCGAGTGCCTGCTCACCGCGAAGCCAGGCCACCACGTCCCCGAGCGAACCCGCACCCAGCACCTCGATCCCGTCCACCAGACCCGCCTCGGGCAAACACTGCAGCGGAACGACCACCCGCTGCCAGCCCGCACTCTTGACAGCGAGCACCCCGGGCAGGACCCCACGGACTGCGCGCAGCCTCCCATCGAGTGCCAATTCACCCAGAAACACGGTGTCGGACAGGCATCCGCGCGGAATCGCCTTCGCGGCATCGAGAATCGACAACGCGAGTGCAAGGTCGTACACAGATCCGCCCTTGGGCAACGTCGCGGGCGACAGAGCGAGAATCACCCGGCTGTCCGGCCAGGTACCGCCCGAGTTCTTCACCGCGGCTTTGACCCGGTCACGCGATTCGTTCAGCGCAGTATCGGGAAGACCTACAAGATGCGTACCGGGTAGGCCTTGCCCGATATCGGCTTCGATTTCCACCAGCACACCGTCGACCCCGTTGACCGCAACCGAATGCGCTCTCCCGAGTGGCATCAGAACGCGGCCCGAACGTGCGTGATGACCGGTTCCTCGTTGCGACCGACCACGATCGCGATCACGTCGAATCTGATCTGCACCCACGGTCCCTGCTGCAGCGAAAGCCATCGCAGCGCCAGCCCTCTGATTCGAGTCTGTTTCGTGTACGTCACCGCTTCGGCGGGTGTTCCGTATCCGATTCCCGATCGAGTCTTCACTTCGACGAACACCACCGTCTCGCCCTCGCGCGCAATGATGTCGAGTTCTCCGGAACGATGCCGCCAGTTCCGCTCGATCACCTCGAGACCGATGTCCTCGAGATGGCGCACCGCGAGTTCCTCGCCGCGCGCACCGAGTTCCTGATTGGTTGCCATGTCCGCCATTCCTCCACTCTCCGACCGTGCATTGCGGCCGATTCGGTCGTCTCGACGGTGACACGACCCGAAGGAGGAGAAGCGAAGAAAGTGCAGGTGGGAAATTGCCCTGTGGACAACTGCTCGACTGTGGACGAACGGTCCGATTGTCGGCGGCGATCAGTCCACTGTGTCGGACCGCCGTGCTACGGCTCGTAGCGTGTCCGAGCCGCCGGGTGAAAGCGGACTCGATACGCAAAAAGCTCCGTCCTGATTCAGAGAATCGGACGGAGCTGATGCGGCGTGTCGATACCGGCATCGAAAGTGCCGATACGCAAAACGTGCTGCCGAGACACCCAGCCTCGGTTCGCGAAGGACGGTCAGTGAGCAGCCTCGTAGGCCGCCTGCACATCCTGACTTATACGGCCGCGGGCACTGACCTCGTGGCCGTTCTCGCGGGCCCATGCTCGAATGTCCTGCAGATCCACCTTGCCGCGAGCCGGTGCAGATGCAGCGCCGCCCTTACGGGTGCGGCGTCCGGAAATCTTCTCGGCGTGCTCGATCCAGAATGCCAACTGTTCGTGCAATTCGTTGGCATGTTTGAGGTTCAAATCGATGCGGTACTGGTTTCCACCGATGCCGAATTCGATGGATTCACCTTGGCCGTCTTTGATGACCGATCCGTCTACATCGTCGATCATCTGCACAAGCGTCTTGCGTGCCATCTCGTACCTCTTACACGTCTGGGGGATGTGATATTCAAGTTCTACCACCCATTCTCGTATCCACGCAAAGAACTGCAGGCGTTTCGTGACGTGTCGAATCGACGAATATCGGTGCAGAAATTGTTCAGCATTTCGAGCGACTAATCGACCAATTCGAATAGCTTTGTTGCGCAATCGATTTCACACGGGAAACCCGATCTCAACCGCCGTGCACCATTGGACGGGGAACAACTTTCCGTGACACCGGACACGGAAACAGGACATGCGGACCGATTTGGCCGGGCGTCCAATTTTTCGGGTGGCAAAACGATCGGTACAGCACGACCGCACCGCATCGGGTGGTTCGCAGCACGGTGCTCCGACATCCGACGCTCAGGGCGACTCCGTCACGCTCCAGCGTCGGACGAGGAGCTATTCCGGCAGACGCAGATCTGGTTTGTCCAACTCTTCGATGTTGACGTCCTTGAAGGTGATCACCCGGACATGCTTGACGAAACGGGCGGGGCGATACATGTCCCACACCCACGAGTCGGACATTCGCAATTCGAAGTAGATTTCACCGTCGGCGTTGTGCGGAATGAGTTCGACGGAGTTCGCCAGATAGAACCGCCGCTCGGTTTCGACGACGTAGTTGAACTGACCCACGATGTCCCGATACTCGCGATACAGCGAGAGCTCCATCTCGGTTTCGTACTTTTCGAGATCTTCGGCACTCATCGGTCTCTTTCATCCTCCAGTCGGGCGTGAACAGCAATCATCGCGTACCGGCGTCGCGGCAGTCCATTCGCCCCAGGGCGTCGACGGCGTCCGGAGAAAGCCCCGCGGCGGCCGCTGCGACATTCGCATAGGACATTCGATGCTCGCGGCTGGGCCCGAGAGCGGTCATGGCGGCCGAGTGAGCACGGGTGCTGTACCCCTTGTGCACGGCGAATCCGTAGCCGGGAATCGTGTCGTCCAACTGCACCATCAATCGGTCCCGGGAGACCTTCGCGAGCACGCTCGCCGCGGCGATGCACGCTGCGGTGGCGTCACCGCCGATCACCGGTAGCGACGGAACCGGAAGCCCGGGCACTCGAAAGCCGTCGGTGAGTACGTAGCCCGGGGTCATGCCGAGCCCGGCAACCGCGCGTCGCATTCCTTCGATGTTCGCCACGTGGACCCCGATGCGGTCGACCTCGGCCGCATCGATCGACACCACGCTCCATGCCAGTGCCAGCCTCTGGATCTTGGGAAAGAGCTCTTCGCGTCGTCGCTCGGTCAACTTCTTCGAGTCGTCCAGATCCGCCAGGGCGGCATGTGCGCGCGCCCCGAGAACACACGCTGCGACCGTCAACGGACCGGCGCAGGCTCCTCTTCCCGCTTCGTCGACTCCTGCGACCGGACCCAGTCCGCCCCGCTCCAACGCAGACTCCATCGTCCGCAATCCGGCCGCCCGTCGGATGATCGGACGCGGCGGCCACGACGACCGAGTCAGAGTTGCGCGCGCACGCGGCGCACGTCGCGGGGTTGCCGTCATCGACCCTGGATGTCGGGAGAATCCAGGATGCCGGTTCGTGACGGCGGCAGCGCGATGAACACGGCCTTCCCGATCACGTTGTCGAGGGGAACGGTTCCGGTGAACTCGTCGGTGACGTGATACCGGGAATCTCGCGAGTTGCTCCGGTTGTCACCCATGACCCAGACGTTGCCCTCCGGCACGGTGACGGGGTCGAAGCATCGTCCGGACTTCAGTTCGGTGTCGCACGTCATCGTTCCCGGGGTGAACGGGAAATCCATCTGGATGTACGGCTCGTCCAACGGCTGTCCGTCGACGAGCACTCGCCCCTGGTCGTCACAACATTCGACGGTCTGACCGCCGGTGGCGATGACGCGCTTGACCAGATCGTTCTCGTCGGGCGCGACGACTCCGATCAACGAGCCGACTTCCTGTGCGCCACGAATCACCGAGTTGTCGGACCGCTGTGACACGAATTCGTCGTTCCACGAATCCGGGCCACGGAAGACGACGATGTCGCCGGGCTTCGGGTCGCCGAACCGGTATCCGATCTTCTCCACCACGATGCGGTCACCGGTGCAACCGGTGCAGCCGTGCAAGGTCGGCTCCATCGATTCGGACGGGATCAGATACACCCGTGCGACGAATGTCTGGAGCAGAAAACTCAGTACCAGCGCTACCAGAATCAGAATGGGGAGCTCACGCCAGAACGATCGGGGCTTGCGTTCCCGACGCTTCTTCCGTGAAGACTCGTCGTCGGGCTCGTCGGTTGGATCCTGTGGGGACTGCGTCACGTGATCAGGTTAGCCGGAACCGTCGCCCGCACGGCCGGACGGTCTGCGCATGGGCGGTTCGCGGCTCTCGATCCGCCCGTCGACAGGGTGGAACGCGGGTCGACCGCGGGCAGAACGCACCATGCCGCGTCGCCCTGACAGGCAACGCGGCATGGTGTGAACTGATGTGTCCGGGCGGAACCGGTCAGCGCTTTTCCTTGATCTTGGCGGCCTTGCCACGCAGATCGCGGAGGTAGTAGAGCTTGGCGCGACGGACGTCACCGCGGGTGAGGACCTCGAACTGAGCGATGTTGGGGCTGTGCACCGGGAAGGTGCGCTCGACGCCGACGCCGAACGAGACCTTGCGGACCGTGAACGTTTCGCGAACGCCACCGCCCTGACGTCGGATGACGACGCCCTTGAAGATCTGAATGCGCTCCTTCGAGCCTTCGATGACCTTGACGTGCACGTTCAGCGTGTCGCCGGGACGGAAATCGGGGATGTCGCTACGCAGCGACTGATTGTCGAGAAAGTCCAGAGTGTTCATCGGTTGTGCCATCCTTGCGTTCTGCGCATGAGTAGAGGAACCGAGCGGCTCGCTGACACAGCGGCTCGACTGGTTCGTACTCCGAGTGAGGTCCGTGCCTGCTAGAGGCAACCCGACCATTGTGCCAGACCATCAGGCGTTCGACGAAATCGGCGCTTCTCGGCTCGCCGCCGTCCCGCTCGGCATCGGCGCAGGCAATACCGTCCGCGCCAATTCCTGCTCGGTGGCCTCACGTGCATGCACGATGCTCGGTTTGCCTGCGATCGCGTCCTGAAGATAGATCTTGGCCCGGATGATCGGCCGTCGCCACCGCTTCTCCCGGCGCAGTGCGCGTTCCATTTTCTTCGGCCTGGTGGTGTAGCGCCACCTCGCCCACGGGGCACTCGGCCTGCTCAACCGCACCGCGGCCAGAACGAGGATCGGCAGGACGAACAGCCCGAGCAGCCCGGTCCAGATTTTTCCTTTGAGCAGTACCACGACACCAAGCGCGAGATTGGCCAGGGCCAACACCGCCAGGGTGCCGCGCACCCACGGGTCGGGATCGGCCCGGAAGCCGGCCGGGCTGAGCAGCTCCAGAGGGTGCAAGCCGAGCAGCAGCAGGCCGGTGAATCCCACTGCTGCGAACACGGCGTCCACCGATGTGCGCCCCTGTTCGGACCAGTAGACATCGCGGAGATAGAAGATCAACGCGAACTCGTCGAGGACGAGAGCAGCCCCGATACCGAAGACCGCTGCCAGCACCGCCCCGACCGACTCGGAACCGTCGACGTACACCGCGATCAAGCCGATCCCCGCGAGCAGCATCAGCACGATCCCGAAGACGACATGGTGGATGTGCTGACCGCCGGGCGTGATGTTTCCCGGCCACCACTTCACATCTGCGCGAATCATCCTGACGCTGAGTCGGATCAGCAGAAACCCCACCAACAGCCCCAGTAGAAAACACAGCAGCGGCAGGCGGCCGTGATCGATGACCCCGTGTTGCAACCACCTCACGTGTGGCTCACGTCCTTCCTGCCGAACGGCCGAACGACCGGTGAATCACCTTTCACACTATTCGTGTTCGGGACCGCCCAGGGCAGCATCGACCCGAGGATCCGCCCGCTATTTTCCGAATCCCGCCTTCCGTAGCGCATCGGCCATGGAACCGGCCGCCGGTGCTGCCGACTGGCCGCCGCCGCGCTGTGGGCGCGCGTCTCGACTGCGGTTGCTCTGGCCGCTGCCCGCAGCTCGGCCCTGGCCTCGGGGCCGGTCGGGCTGCTGTCCGCGAGAGGCGTCCTTGCCGCCACCGGCACCGGGCTCGTCGTCCAACCGCAGACTCAGGCCGATGCGCTGCCGCGGGAGGTCGACCTCCATGACCTTGACGCGCACCACGTCACCGGACTTGACGACCTCGCGGGGGTCCTTGACGAAGTTGTGCGACATCGCCGAGACGTGCACCAGCCCGTCCTGGTGCACACCGACGTCGACGAACGCGCCGAACGCTGCCACGTTGGTCACGACACCTTCGAGCGTCATACCCGGCTTCAGATCGGCGACCTTCTCGATACCGGCGGCGAAGGTGGCGGTCTTGAACTCGGGGCGAGGGTCGCGTCCCGGCTTCTCGAGTTCGGAAATGATGTCGGTGACGGTGGGCAGACCGAATCGCTCGTCCACGAATTCGGCAGGGTCGAGACCTCTCAGCAGAGCCGTGTTACCGACTACCTCGCGCACACCCAGGCCTGCCTTGCCGACGATGCGCCGCACGACGGGATATGCCTCCGGGTGAACACTCGACCGGTCCAGGGGATCCGCTCCCCCGGAGATACGAAGGAATCCGGCGCACTGCTCGAAAGCCTTGGGGCCCAAACGCGGTACATCTTTGAGCGTGCTGCGGCTGGAGAACGGACCGTTCTGGTCGCGGTGCGCCACGATGCTCTCGGCGAGAGAGCCGGCGATACCGGAGACCCGCGAGAGCAACGGAACCGACGCGGTGTTGACGTCGACGCCGACGGCGTTCACCGCGTCCTCGACTACGGCCCCGAGGGAACGGGCCAGCAGGGTTTCGGAGATGTCGTGCTGGTACTGCCCGACGCCGATGGACTTGGGATCGATCTTGACCAACTCGGCCAGCGGATCCTGCAACCTGCGGGCGATCGAGACGGCACCGCGGATCGATACGTCGAGTTCGGGCAGCTCGCTCGAGGCGTACGCGGAAGCGGAGTACACCGACGCTCCGGCCTCGGACACCACCACCTTGGTCAGGTTGGCGGCAGGGAACTTGGCGATCAATTCTGCTGCCAGCGAGTCGGTTTCACGCGATGCGGTGCCGTTGCCGATGGCGATCAGTTCGACCTTGTGCTTGGCGGCCAGGCCGGCGAGGGTGGCCACCGCCTGATCCCATTTGCCCTGCGGCTTGTGCGGGTAGATAGTGTCGTGGTCGACGACCTTGCCGGTGGCGTCGACGATGGCGACCTTGGTGCCGGTACGGAAGCCCGGGTCCAGGCCCATGGTGGTGCGGTTGCCGGCCGGTGCGGCGAGCAGCAGATCCTTGAGGTTGCTCGCGAAGACGTCGACGGCGTCCTTCTCGGCCGACTGACGCAGTCGCATACGAGTGTCGAGGGAGACGGTCACCAGCATCTTGGTGCGCCACGCCCATCGGACGGTATCGAGCAGCCACTTGTCGGCAGGCCGTCCTCGATTCTCGATCCCGAACTTGGTCGCGATCCGACCTTCGTAGACGCTCGGCACCCCGGGGGTCGGTTCGTCGCGCTCGGGCTCGAAACCGAGGGAAAGTATTTCTTCCTTCTCGCCTCTGAGCGTGGCGAGAATTCGGTGCGAGGGCAGGCTCGTGAACGGTTCCGAGAACTCGAAGTAATCGGAGAACTTGGCACCCTCCTCCTCCTTGCCCTTGCGAACCGACGCGACGAGCTTGCCGGATGTCCACATCAGTTCGCGCAGCTCGCCCACCAGGTCCGCGTCCTCGGCGAAGCGCTCGACGAGAATCGCCCGTGCGCCGTCGAGTTGCTCCTGATCGAACTGGGCCGGGTCGGTGGTGGGGTCGGAGAACAGAGCGTCGGCGACGGGCTCGTGCCCGGCCTCACGCGCGATCTGAGCCTTGGTTCGACGCTTGGGCTTGAACGGCAGATAGATGTCCTCGACGCGCGCCTTGGTATCGGCCAGCATCAGCGACTGCTCCAGCGCGTCGTCGAGCTTGCCCTGCGAGCGGATGGACTCGATCACGGCGTCTCTGCGCTCGTCGAGCTCGCGCAGATACCGAAGTCGCTCATCGAGCTGACGCAGTTGCGTGTCGTCGAGGGTGCCGGTGACTTCCTTGCGGTAGCGCGCGATGAACGGGACCGTCGACCCGCCGTCGAGCAGTTCCACGGCGGCACGAACCTGTTCTTCACGAACGTCGAGTTCTTCGGCTATGCGCTTGTTCACAGATTTCAGAGCAGTGGTCACGGCGATGGACCCTACCGCTACTGTGGGACAAGTCGGTCAGCGGTTCAACGTGTGGGAGAGATACGCGGATGGTCAGGGGGTCTCGGTTCCTGGCTGCAGCCTGCGCCTCCCTGATACTGGCCGGATGCTCGGCTCCTCCCGACGACCAGATCGGTGACTCCGCCTCGAAGGACACCGCCGAGACGTCGGCGTCGCCCTTTCCCGACATGAAAAAGGTCGACGGCGTAGCCCTCGAAGCTCGTATCCCGATGGCGATCGCGTCGGCCCAGGCCCGCGGTGCCGACGTCGATTTCGCACTGTTGGATCGTCAGACCGGCTCCTACTACAGCAGCAATGCCGATATCCAGGTCGAAACCGCGTCGGTATCCAAGCTCTTCATCGCCGACGAGGTGTTGTTCCGAGCGCAGTCGGAGAACCGTCCGGTCTCTGCCGACGACCTGACCACCATGACCAGCATGCTCGAGTTGTCCGACGACAACGCCGCGTACACGCTCTGGTATCGCTACGGCTCGTCGGAGATCGTGCGCACGGTTGCGGCTCGCTACGGCTTGACGAGCACCACTCCGCCCGGGGACGACGAGTGGTACAACACCGAGACCACGCCCAGCGACCTGGTCGGTTACTACGCGGGGTTGCTCAACGGCAGCGGCGGTCTGACCACGGCATCCACGGACATCGTGATCGGAATGCTTCGCCGTTCGGCACCGATCGCCGCGGACGGCTACAAGCAGCATTTCGGGATCGTCGACGGTTTGCCCGGCGAGAGTGTGCACGCTGTGAAACAGGGCTGGATGTGCTGCGTATCCGATCGGTGGGTACACCTGTCGACGGGCACCATCGGTGTCGACAACCGCTACGTTCTGGCTCTGTCGTCACGCGAGGACATCTTCTACGCCGACGACATGGAAAGCTATCCGGACACCGCGGTGGTCGACGTCAGTGACGACGCCAGCGCGCTGCATGCCAGGGACACTCTCACCGGATTCGTCTCGATGCTCTTCCCCGACGGCACCGTCAGCTGAATTCGTCAGTCCTGCAACAGGTCCGGACGACGCTCGGCGGTCCTGTCCAGTGACTGCTGTCGGCGCCACGCAGCGATCTTGGCGTGATCACCCGAGAGCAGTACCTGCGGAACGTCGAGATCACGCCACTGTGCGGGACGCGTGTAACTCGGCCCCTCGAGCAGACCGTCGGAAAACGAATCCTCCTGGTGCGACTGCTGATTGCCGAGAACCCCCGGCATCAGTCGCACCACGGCCTCGGCCATCACGAGAACAGCCGCTTCGCCGCCGATGAGCACGTAGTCGCCGATGCTGACTTCCTCGACACGGACCCGACGTGCGGCGTCGTCGAACACTCGTTGATCGATGCCTTCGTATCGGCCGCAGGCGAATACGAGATGCTGCTCGGCGGACCATCGCTCGGCTGTCCGCTGGGTGAACGGCACACCGGCAGGCGTCGGGACGACGAGGAGAGAATCGTCGGTCAGCACGTCGTCGAGTGCGTCTCCCCAGACGGTCGGCTTCATGACCATTCCCGGTCCGCCGCCGTACGGCGAATCGTCGACGGCCTTGTGCACGTCGTGAGTCCACGACCGCAGATCGTGGACCTCGACCGAGACGAGGCCGCGGTCGATTGCTTTGCCCAGCAACGCGGTTCGGAGCGGCGTGAGGTATTCGGGAAAGATGGTGACGACGTCGAGGCGCACGATCTACTCCGGATCCAGCAGACCCTCGGGCGGATCGATCTCGATCGTCTTGTCTGCCAACGACACCGTCGTCACGATGGCCGCTACGAACGGCACGAGGATTTCGGCACGTGCTGCTTCGCCGGAACTCGGATCCGGCGTGATGGAGAGCAGCTCCCCCGCTGCGGAGTGGAGAACTTCGCGGACCGTTCCCACGACGGTGCCGTTGGTCAGGATCACCGTGAGGCCTTCGAGTTCGTGGTCGTAGAACTCGTCCGGGTCGTCGGACGGCGGAAGGTCGGTGGATTCGACGACGAACAGAATGCCCCTGAGTTGGTCGGCGGCCGTCTTGTCGTCGATACCGTTCAGACGCAGCAGAAGCCGCCCGGAGTGTTCCCGGACGGCGTCCACTGTGTACGAGGCTGGTTCGGCGTTCGATCGAGGCTTGCGGCCCGAGAGAACGGTTCCTTCGGCGAAGCGGTCGTCGGGGTTGTCGGTGCGAACCTCGACGACGACTTCGCCTTTGATGCCGTGCGACTTCGCGACACGGCCGATGACCAGCTCCATGATGGGTACGTGACCTACTGGTCCGTGTCGACCACGTCGACGCGGATGCCGCGACCACCGATTCCCGAGACGAGAGTGCGCAGTGCCGTAGCGGTACGACCGCCACGGCCGATGACCTTGCCCAGATCGTCGGGGTGCACGTGGACCTCCACGGTGCGGCCACGACGGCCGGTGATCATCTCGACGCGAACGTCATCGGGATTGGCGACGATGCCGCGAACGAGGTGTTCGACGGCATCGGCGACAACGGCACTCACTTCTCAGCAGCCTCGGCGGCCGGCGCGTCTGCCGTCTCGGTTGCTGCAGCGTCGGTGGTCTCCGCAGCGGCGTCGTCGGCCTTGGGAGCCTTCTTCTTCTTGGCGGTGGTGGCCTCGCCCTGGGGCTCGGAGTCGGCCTGCGCCAGTGCGGCGTTGAACAGGTCGAGCTTGGACGGCTTGGGCTCGGCGAGGCGGAGGGTTCCCTCGGCACCGGGGAGGCCCTTGAACTTCTGCCAGTCGCCGGTGATCTTGAGCAGAGCCTCGACCGGCTCGGTCGGCTGTGCGCCCACGCTCAGCCAGTACTGCGCCCGCTCGGAGTTGATCTCGATGATGCTGGGGTCCTGCTTGGGCTCGTACGTGCCGATGGTCTCGATCGCACGGCCGTTACGACGGGTGCGGGCATCGGAGATGACGACGCGGTAGTGCGGGGTGCGGATCTTGCCGATACGCATGAGCTTGATCTTGACAGCCATGTTCTGGTGAAGCCTTTCGAAAGTTGGTCACGGCGCAATTCAGCGGTCCGCACGGCATGCGAACCCGGTTTTGCGTTGAAGGGTGTTGTGACCGCCGCTCGGTACGTAACCGGATGACGGGCGAACAGCTGTTCATTGTGCCAGACGGGTCGCACTATCGGTGAATCGGGCCCGCAGAACCACTCCCGTCAGGCGAGCAGGACCACCAGGGCAGGAAGGGTGTTGTTCAACGAGTGTGCCGTGATCGACGCGACGATCGAACCGGAGCGCATTCGAGCGATTCCGATTGCGAATCCTCCCCACAGCAGCACCACCAGGCGCCACCACTCTCGGTGCCACACCGCGAACAACACCGCGGTGATCGCCAGGACCACCCATCGGTTGCCCAACCAGGCCATCGGCATCGGGCGGGTGCGTTTCTCGAGCGCTCCCCACAGCATGCCGCGGAACATCGTTTCCTCACAGATTGGTGCACCGAGCCAAATCCACAGAGCCAGAACGATTTTCAAGCCGACTGCCGTATCCGTGACCGTGCCGAGGGGCGTCGGGTCGCCGACTTCGATACGGGACAACAGAATCAGAGCCAGCACTATGCCGCCGACCACGGCGACGCCACCCCACGCCAACCCGGATCGGAGGTGCCCGAGAAATTCGGGGATGGATCTGGGGAGGCCGAAGTCGACGACGGGGCCGTTGCCCCGCGACTTCGAGATGGCCACCGCCACTCCCGTGGCGAGCAGGCTCGGGATCATGATGCCCACCACGAAAACGGCCGAGGCGTCCGACGTCACGACGAGGCCGAGAACCAGGAATCCGGCCAGATTGAGCCCCAGCACCAGCGCCGCGGCCGGCAGTCCCCACCGTTGGCCGCGTCTGCGTTCGAGCGCGGCCTGCTCGGCGCGCCAGTAGGTTTCGGACAGTCCCGATCCTTGCTGATGAACGTGATTCATCGGAGCCAGACCGGCCCAGCTGGGGCGGTCGGGATCGGCTCGTCCTGCGCCGCCGTCACCCGAATCGGTCACCCCGGGACCGTCGATCCACTCGTCGTGCGGCCGCGCCGGTCGGTCACTCGTCCGCGAAGGATCACCAGATCCGGGTTGGACAGCACATCCGGTCCGCCTCGCGGATCTTCGGAGTAGACGACGAGATCGGCGGGCGCGCCGTGTTCGAGCCCCTGTCGACCCAGCCACGACCGGGCCTCCCAGCAGGCGGCACCGAGTGCATCGGTCGGTGAGAGTCCAACGGCCGCGAGTGCGGCGACCTCGTCGGCGATACGACCGTGCGCGATCGAACCGCCTGCGTCGGTGCCTGCGTAGATCGGAATGCCTGCGTCGTGAGCTCGTCCGACGGTATCGGCGACGCGTTCGTGCAGCGCCCCGCATGTGCCGGGCGTAGCCGGGATACCGGGTGGCGGAGTCGGCGATGCCGGGGAACGTCTCGATGTTGATCAGCGTCGGTACCAGTGCGGTGCCGTGATCGACCATCATCTCGACGGTCTCGTCGGTCAGGCCGGTGCCGTGTTCTATGCAGTCGATTCCCGCCGCGATCAATCCGGGCAGGGCATCTTCACCGAAGACGTGTGCGGTCACCCGCGCGCCCTCGGCGTGGGCAGCGGCGATGGCGTCGACGAGGATCGAGTCGTTCCACAGCGGTCGGAGATCTCCCACCGAGCGGTCGATCCAGTCGCCGACGAGCTTGACCCAGCCATCGCCGAATCGTGCCTGTTGGGCCACCGCCTCGGGCAGCTGCGATTCGTCCTCGATGTCGATTGCCAGACCCGGGATGTAGCGCTTGGGTGATGCGATGTGACGGCCCGCTCGGATGATGCGGGGAAGGTCCTCGTATTCGTCCAGCTCGCGTGTGTCGACCGGAGACCCGGCGTCGCGCAACAGCAGCGCGCCGACGCCTCGCTCGGTCTCGGCCTGGCGGATCGACCCGATCAGGTCGGTGTGTCCCCCGCCGTATTCGATTCCGACATGGCAGTGGGCGTCCACCAGACCAGGCAGAATCCAGCCGCCGTCGTGAACGAGATCGGCATCCGCGATCGGCTCCGTGGACAGGACGCCACCCTCGATCCACAGATCGATCTCGGACCCGTCCGGCAGTCCGCGGCCCCGCACCCGCATCGCCGACACGTGCGCGCTTACTTCTTGGGTAGTTTCAGCTGCGACAGATCGATGCCTTCGAGCCCCGGTGGCAACTGGTCGAGGCCCTTGGGCATGGACGACAGGTCGGGCATTCCGGCAGGCATTCCGCCCGGCATGCCCGGGAATCCACCGCGGATCTTCGGCTGCGTCGGGCCGCGTGCACCCTTCTTGCCCTTCTTGCCCTTCTTGTTGTTCCGCACCTGCTTGCGCGCGCCCGGCATTCCCATCCGACCGGCCATCGCAGACATCATCTTGCGCGCCTCGAAGAATCGGTCGACCAGCTGATTGACGTCGGAGACCTTGACGCCCGAGCCGTTCGCGATACGGAGTCGACGCGACGCGTTGATGATCTTCGGGTCGTTCCGCTCCTGTGGCGTCATGCCGCGGATGATCGCTTGCACGCGGTCGAGTTGTTTCTCGTCGACGTTGGCGAGCTCTTTCATCTGCCCGGCACCGGGCAGCATGCCCAGCAGGTTTCCGATGGGTCCCATCTTGCGGACGGCCATCATCTGCTCGAGGAAGTCGTCGAGCGTGAGTTGCCCCGAGCCGATCTTGTTGGCCGTCGCCTCGGCCTGCTCGGCATCGAAGTGCTGTTCGGCCTGCTCGATGAGGCTCAGCACGTCGCCCATGCCGAGGATGCGGCTGGCCATGCGATCGGGGTGGAAGACGTCGAAGTCCTCGAGCTTCTCACCGGTCGACGCGAACATGATCGGCTGGCCGGTGACCTCGCGGACACTCAGCGCGGCACCGCCGCGAGCATCGCCGTCGAGCTTGGTGAGAACGACGCCGGTGAAGCCGACGCCGTCACGGAACGCCTCGGCGGTACTGACGGCATCCTGGCCGACCATCGCGTCGAGAACGAACAGAGTCTCGTCCGGCTGGACCGCGTCACGAATTCCCGCGGCCTGACTCATCAGCTCGGTGTCGATGCCGAGGCGACCAGCGGTGTCGACGATGACCACGTCGTACTGCTTGCTTCGAGCCTCGGCGATGCCGGCCCGGGCGACCTCGACGGGATCCGCGGCCGAGACTCCGAGTGCATTGTCGCCGCCCCCGATGGACGTGCCCGGATGCGGCGCGAAGACGGCGGCACCGGCGCGCTCGCCCACGATCTGCAGCTGGCTCACGGCACCGGGACGCTGGAGGTCGCACGCGACGAGCAGTGGGGTGTGGCCCTGGCCCTTGAGCCATTTCGCGAGCTTGCCCGCCAGCGTCGTCTTACCCGAACCCTGCAGACCGGCGAGCATGATCACCGTTGGCGGGTTCTTGGCGAACACGAGCCTGCGAGTCTCGCCGCCGAGGATGCCGACCAGTTCCTCGTTGACGACCTTGACTACCTGCTGGGCGGGGTTGAGCGCGCCCGAGACCTCGGCACCCTTGGCCCGGGTCTTGATGCGGCTGATGAACTCACGTACGACGGGCAGTGCCACGTCCGCTTCGAGCAGGGCAAGACGGATCTCACGGGCGGTAGCGTCGATATCCGCGTCGGACAGTCGACCTTTGCCACGCAGGTCCTTGAGAGTCCCGGTCAACCTGTCGGAAAGGGATTCGAACACCGATTGCACTCCTGAGCTAGCCGATCACCGAAAACGAGCCGAATCCGGCACGGTCACCACACTAGCGGCAGCACGCCGCGTCGTCGCTGGGGCGTTCGACTGTCGTGTCGAACGTGGCGATGTCGAGTCAGGCCAGGCGCGCGGAATCGTTCCACGTCACTGCAACTCCCCGCGTCGCGAGCCACTGCGCGGGGTCGACCTTGACGCCGGAGGGATCGTGTACCTCGAAGTGCAGATGCGGGCCCGTCGACTGGCCGCGGTTGCCCACGGTTGCGATCTGCTCACCTGCCGCCACGCGCTGGCCGGGCTGAACCGAGAAGTCGTTGACGTGCCCGTAGACCGTCTCGGTGCCGTCGTCGTGCCGCACCTTGACCCAGAGACCGAAGCCGGATGCAGGTCCTGCGTCGGACACGGTGCCGTCAGCGGCGGCGTAGATGGGCGTTCCGATGGGTGCCGCGATGTCGAGGCCACTGTGCTGGGTTCCCCACCGCGAGCCGAAGTTGGACGTCAACACTCCTGCCACGGGCTGCACTGTGCCCTTCTTCAGCGAGCGCAGGCTGTCGAGAGGAGACTCCGTACCCAACTGCCCCAGGCCGACGTCGTCGAGCCATTGCTGGGCGGCGGCACCGGGATCGGCGACTCCGAACGAAGCCAGGGGGTCCGCGGTCGGAGCCGGTTCCGCAGCAGGCGCGGGTGCGGTAGGCGCGGCCTCGGGCGGTGCCGGCTGCGACGGTGCGGGCGGTGGCGCGAACTGTGGGGGAAGGAACTGCGGGAGTTCGAACTGGGGCAGCTCGAATCCCGCAGGCAGCAGACCCTCCGGTACGGCGAACGGCAGTCCTGCTGCGGGTGGCTCGGGGATCGGCGCGGCACCTGCGGTACCGGCACCCATCGTCGTGGCACCGACGACGATCGCGCCCGTCGCGGCGACGATGGTTGCCGCGCGTCGACCGAGGTCGGGTGTGTCCTGTACGGCGCGGTGTCTGCCGCTCGTCGGACGTGCCGCGATGTCGGTCGGTGTGTGGACGGTCGACCGTCGGTGGGATCCCACAGTTGGTGCCTCTCGAAAGATCAGGAGTGGAGCCTGCAGGAACGA